>CAZSJP010000386.1:0-5277 GCA_964606675.1 uncultured bacterium | reverse complement strand
CGCGGCTGCTGTCAGGCGATACAGATACACCCCGCTTGCAGCCTCCCGTCCGAGAGCATCGCGGCCATCCCACACGACCGAATGCTGTCCTGCGTCTGCGCGCCCGTCGACGAGAGTTCGTACGCGCCGTCCGTTCACGTCGTAGATGGTCATGTTCGCGTCGCCGCTCTCTGGCAGAGCGAAACGTATTGTAGTGCTCGGGTTGAACGGGTTCGGGACGTTCTGGGAGAGGGGCGATCGCCGTGGGTCAGGCAGGGCGGCGCCCGTGGGTGCGATGCCGTAGACGTGTGCCGCCCCGAATGTGACTCCCGCGCCGGCCTCGCCCGGGGCGCCGACCAGAGCGACGGCGTCCGACAACGACACGGAAACACCGAACATGCCGATCAGCGCCGGCTCGGCGGAGAGAAGCTTCGTGCCGGCGCCCCAAGTACCGGCGGGGGTGAGTCGGAACACGTACGCGGCGCCGGCGAGCGCGCCGTTCACTAGCCGGCCGGGGGCGCCCACAATGGCGCAATCGCCCGAGAGCGATACCGACTTGCCGAACCATTCGTTCGGCTCGGTACCGGATGCAAGGAGCTTCGCGCCCAGCGCCCATGAATTGGCACCCGTACGGTTGAACACGTACGCCGCCCCGGCGTCTTCCCCGCCGCTGTCTTCGAAATCCGCACCGACGAGGACCATGTCGCCCGAGACGGAGACCGACCAACCGAACCAGTCGTCGGGGCCGGCGTCCGGTGCGAGCAGCTTCGCCCCGGAATCCCACGCGTTGGCGCCGGTCCGGTGAAACACATACGCGGCACCTGCCGACTCGCCCGCCGTTGCGTCGCCCGCGGCTCCGACGACCAGGTAGTCTCCGTCAATTGCGACCGCGACGCCAAATATGTCGAGCGAATCGCCGTCTGCGGCAACGAGCTTGACGCCAGCGTCCCATGCGTTCGTCGCGGTTCGATGGTAGACGTAGACCGCGCCCGACGACTCGCCGTTCGTACCCTCAGCTGGGCTGCCGACGACCGCGTAGTCGCCGTCGATGGCGACCGAATACCCGAACTCGTCGCCGGCCTCGGCATCCCCTGCAACGAGTTTCACGCCGCTGTCCCATTCGTTCGCGCCGGTCCGGTGGAATACATACGTCGCGCCGGCCCCGGTTCCCCCAGCGCCTTCGTACTTGGCGCCGACGAGCGCGTAGTCGCCGTCGATGGCGACGGAATGCCCGAACTCATCGCCGACCTCCGCGTCGGGAGCTACGAGTTTGGTGCCCGCATCCCAGTCGCCGAGGCGGTGGAAGACGTACGCCGAGCCGCCGGTGACCTTGGCGTACGATCCGACGATCGCACATTCGTCTGTCACGGCGACGGTTAGCCCGAACACCTCTCCGGCCACGCCCTCCAAGGCGTGTAACCTGCCGATCTCGTTGAATGACTGGGCTTGCGACAGGCACGGGAGCAAACATGTGAGCGTCAACGACGCTACGACCAAGAGTCTGGCGCGTGACCGCATCGGACGGCCCTCCTCCGCGAACTATGACGGTCTGTGGCGACGCACCGAAGACGCTGCGGCTCGCCGCGTGGTGTACCCGATACCCATAATATATGCCGGAATCGCTAGAGTGGCGAGTGTGCAAATAGGAACTGTGTCTGCACGCCGCGCTCGCGCTCGTGTACGAATGCCCGGACTCTTCGAGCCCGAGCATTCGCGGCGGCTTCGAATGGCTACTGCGTTTCGCTGCATCCACCGGCCTGGAGTTCGCGCAGCTAACTCCTGACGTGCGCGTCAGCACACGACGCTCAGCGCACGACGGCTAGCGCACGAGCAGCATTCCCCGCACCAACGTCGTCCGCTTCGCGGACGTTGGCGAATGCTTCGCATTCGCCCCGGTTGTCAACCGATACAGATACACGCCGCTCGCGACCTCCCGTCCGAGAGCATCGCGGCCATCCCAGATGACCGAGTGGCGACCAACGTCTGCGCGCCCGTCGACGAGGGTTCGCACGCGCCGGCCATTCACATCGTAGATGGACAGGCTCACGGGGCCGGCCTGCGGGAGCGAGAACTGGATCGTCGTGCTCGGGTTGAACGGGTTCGGGACGTTCTGGGAGAGTGAGAACGTCTTTGGTGGTGGCGTGGCCTGCACCGCGACGGGCTTGCCGTACGGTGACGGGAAGGCGCCCATGTCCGCGATGGAGCCATCCGGATCGAGCGGGCTGTCGGGGTCGCCGGCGTCGATGCACGGCGAACCGGCCTGCAGCCGGTAGTCGCCGTTGGCGGGATCGACGAAGAGCGGGTCCCCTCTGAGATCGCCCAAGCCCCACGTGTACACCAACGTGAACTCGGCGGGCTCGGTTGGGTACCTCTCGTGATTCCAGTCCTCGCGCAGGGAAAACGGGTTGCTGCCGTTGCGCATGAAGATGCAGTTCCTGATCACCGTCACAGAGGTGAAGCCGTACCTGTAGTATATACTCCACGCACTGCCGGTGCCGGCGGCGTTGTCGGCGATCGTGCAGTTGATCATGCGGGTCGTCGCCCAATGGCTGTACACCGCTCCACCTTCCTGCGCTGCGTTTCCACTCAGCAGGCAGTTCGTGAGAAGCACGTCGCCGCGGTTGTCCACGCCGCCGGCGTTGTCGCCGATGGTGCAGTTGCTCAGTCGTGCAATGCCCCGGTTGCTCAGTCCACGCCCCGGGGTTCTCGTGATGACGCTGTTCGACATCATCAACAGCGACGAGCCGTTGAGGCGAACGCCTCCGGCGGCAACGATCGCGAAATCGATCGTGGCTCGGCCCCTTGTCAGGAGATATATCCCGCCCCATGCCACAACGTTGCCCGCTCGGAACCGAATGCTGTCGGTCTCCGTACCAACTGCAATCAGTGTTCCCAGCACCTCCAATGGCACGTCAACGTCGAATAGCACGTCGACGCCGGGCTCGATTGTCAGGGTGTCGCCGGCGAGGACCGGTATGTGACCTACAACACGATAGGGGCTGCACCCGGCTTTCCACGTCGACGTTACGATGGCGCCCGACACTTCCGTGTACTGAGGAGCGTGTAGCCTGAGGTGCAATACCGGCTGAAAGGCGTCGTCACTGATGATGCGCCCCAGGTGAATCTCGTTGCCCACGGCCTCGCAGTAGATCGGCACAGCCAGAGTGCCGCCGGACGCGACGGTCTGAGGGAACTCCACTTCAGTGCTGAAGATGAAAGGCAGGGCGACGTCGGTCACTTCCAGGCTCGCCGTCCCGGTGTTGCGGATGCGCAGCGTGTCCGCCTGGACGCACGAAGGAAACAACGATGCTCTGCCGACCACGATGTGCGGTATGTCGGGCACGGGGCCGCCGCCGCCCGAGTGGCCCATGTCGGAGCGCGTCAGGTCCGTGTCCAAGGACCGGTATGGGTCGCCGGTATCGACGCATGGCGAGCCGGACAGCAGGTCGAAGACACCATTCCCGGGGTCCGCGAAAAGTGGATCGGCGTTGATGTTGCCCTCTCCCGACCACGTCGTATCACCTTTGACGTCCGAGTATGTCACGACGGCGACGCTGTTCGTTGAGAGGGTTATCTCGTCTGGCGAGTCGTTCCATAGGATGCAATTCGTCAGTGTCGCAGCGGCGCCGGCGCTCTCGTGAAGCCCTCCGCCACCAGCGGATGCGTTGGCGGTCACCGTGCAGCTCGTCAGTGTGATAGCGGAGCCGGCGGCGCTGAGTCCGCCGCCGTTGACGGACGCGGTGTTGCCGGCGATCTCGCAGTTCGCCAGCGTCGCAGTGGAACCGGCGACGTACAGCCCACCACCAACGACGGACGCTACATTGCTGTCGATGCGGCATCTCGTCAGCGCTGCGATCGCTCCACCACTGCCACTTAGCCCACCGCCGTTGTTGGTCGCGGTGTTCCTGCGGATCGTGCAGTCTGTGATCGTCGCCGTCGCACCTGCAACGTAGATCCCGCCGCCGCTGGACGAAGCCGCGTTGCCGGCGATTATGCAGTTGGTCAGTGTAGCTTCGGCGCCGGCGCCGGCGTACACCCCGCCCCCGTACATGAAGGCCGAGTTGCCGCTGATCGTGCAGTTCGTGAGTGTCACGGTGGCGCCCACGACGTTGAGCGCGCCTCCGAACGTGAACGCCCCGTTGCTGATGCGGGTGTAGGTCAGGTCGCTCGCGCCCCCCTCGATGACGCGTACTCCTCCCCATTCCGCAGCCGTGCCCTTGATGAAACGAACGCTATCGGCTTCTGTCCCACCGGCATGGAGCGCGCCATCCACGACCAACTTCACGTCGGCATCGAACAGCACGTCGACGCCCGCTTCGATTGTCAGCGTGTCGCCCGCGGGCACGGTGATCGCACCGGTGACGCGATACGGGCTGTTGGCAGCGGCCCACGTGGTGGTGGCGATCGTCCCTCCGACGGTCGTCTGTGGGGATGCAGCCGAAGCCATCCAACAGACGGCCGAGAGTAGCGGAAGCACGGTTCGGCAGTGCATAGCGACGTTCCTCGTAACTCAGCGCAATGCCTCAGCTACGCGCAATTCCCGCATCGCGCCCCCTCGCGGCAATCCACTTCTCGGCAATAACCTAGTTGTGTCGAACCGGCACCGCAACCCTTCGAGCGCTCGCCGCTCGCGTTCGTGTACGAGTGCTCGAACTCTTCGAGCTCGAGCACTCGCGACGGCTTCGAGCGACTGGGACGTGTTGTTGCATCCAACGGCATGGGGTCTGCGCAACGAGCTCTTAAGCGCGCGAGGAGCATCTTCGGCACCAACGCGACCGGGGATTCCGCAGGAATCTCCCAACGTGCGCGCCAGCGCACGAAGGTGGGGCAGACATTCGTGTCTGCCCGCACGACACTTGCACTACCGCACCAGCACCATCCTCCGCACCAACGTCGTCCGCGTCGCGGACGTTGGCGGATGCGCTGCATCCGCTGCTGCTGTCAGCCGGTACAGGTACACCCCGCTCGCGACATCCCGCCCCAGAGCGTCGCGGCCATCCCAGACAACCGTGTGGCCTCCAGCCTCTGCGCGCCCGTCGACGAGGGTTCGGATGCGGCGACCACTGACGTCGTAGATGGTCATGTTCGCGGGGCCGTCATTGGGCACTGTGAACTGGATAGTCGTGCTCGGGTTGAATGGGTTCGGCGTGTTTTGGGAGAGGGCAAACGTGTTTGGAGACGCGGAGGCCTGCACCGCAACGGGCTTGCCGTATGGCGACGGGAACGCTCCGAGATCGGCGATCGAGCCATCCGGATCGAGCGGGCTGTCGGGGTCGCCGGCGTCGATGCACGGCGAAC
>CAZSJP010000385.1:0-5282 GCA_964606675.1 uncultured bacterium | reverse complement strand
GCGGCTGTGGAAGGATGGCTCGGACATCGTATTCTTCGAGGAGGAATACTACCCCGGAACGGTCGCGCCGGGACACACGTTCGATCTGATGATCCCCTACAAATACGCGGGAGCGTGCGGCATCCGTTCGTGCGCCCTACCATATCGCGACGCGGACAAGCGGTCGCTCTACGAGCTTGCCACCGCAGAGGCCGCGGCGTGGTCTGGCGATGGTTCGTTCGTCGCGGTGCAATACACTTTCCCCGAGGTCCGCGAAGCCTACGAAGCGTTCTACGAGCGGCATTCCGAGTGGTACGTCCGGCACAGTTCGGTGGCCGAAGTCGGGCTCGTGCTCAGCTTCGACGAGGTGCATTTCGAGAACATGCACCACCTTCGTGAAGCGTATCCTCTGGCGAGGTATCTTGCCGATCACCACGTGCTCTTCGATTTCCTCTGCGAGGGTCAGATCACTTTGGACGAATTGCGGCGGTTCAGGGCAGTGATCGTGCCGCACGTCCAGTTCTTGCCAACGGCATCGCGGGAGGCCATGGCACAGTATATGGCCGAAGGCGGGAAGATCCTCGCCACCGGGGGCACCGGCGCATTCGACGAGCACGGCAGGCCGTGCGCCCCGGACGATCCGTTTGCGCCGGCAGGCAAGGGAGCGGGTGCCGGAACCGGCATCCACGACGGACTGATCCGGATCGCGGACCTCTCGGCGTTGTTGCCGTCGCGAGCGATGGAGATGCACGACCTGTCCGACGTGCCGTTCACGGAACTGAAGAAGTCGGTGCTGGACGAGGTGATCGCCGAATCGGGGGAAGAGCACGTTGCCGATCCGCGCCTACTCTACATGCTGGACGAATTGGCCGACGAGCCGTTGTCCGTGCTCTCGCCGAATGCGCCGCAGACGCTCAGGATCGCCGTTTGGGCGCGCAAGGGAGAACGTCACTCCATAGTGGCGCACCTGGTGAATTACGACGTGCCCGGCCCCGGGCTGCCCGACGGAGGGGTCCGGCCGGTCGAGAAAGTCGAGGTCTCCATACCCATCCCTGAAGGCATGGAGGTGTCGGTGGCGGAACTGGCCGATCCGTGGGACCCGGAACCGCGCGAGATACCATGCCAAATCGAAGGCGGACACGCGCACGTCGAGATTCCTCGCGTAGACGTATATCGTGTTGTCAGGATAGGCTAGACGATGGGAAGGTTTGTACTTATGTTAAACGTCATGGCACCGTTCTTCTGGTCGTCCGAGCGGATGGGTCCGATCGCCGGGCCAAGGCTCCGACAGACGGACGGCCATGCCGCGCATGGCTTTCTGCATGGGAGGTAACCGGATGAAACGTTCATGGTGGATAGCATTGGCGATCGTCGCGTGTATGGCAGCCGGCGTGACAGGATCCAACGCCGCTTCAAGGACGAAGCTGCGCATCGTAAACGGACTGTCGGACTACGACATCCACTACGTAAAGGTCTCGCTCTCGACGAACGACAGTCGGGAAGACGACAGACTGGACGCCGACCAGATCCTCAGGCCCGGCCAATCCGAAACGTGGGACATCGACGCCGGCGAGTGGGACATCCGCTGCATCGACGAGGATGAGGACAAGTACACGAAAATGCGCGTGTGTATCCCACGTGGGATGACGGTAGAGTGGCGGGTTACCCTGAACGACCTCGACGACTAGGTTGACACGCATCGAGAGTCACCGAACCGACAAGAGCGCCGACGGCGAGCGGCGCCCCTGCCGCCCCTGAAGATGACTGAGCCTGCGGGCGTACACGGCCAGTGGGATCTCATCCGGCCAGCCGTCGCCGCGCGGGATCGCGAGAGCGGGAGAGAGCGGAATGAAACGCGGATGGTGGATCGCGCTGGCGGCCGTCGCATGTCTGGGCGTTGGCTGTGGCGCCGGTGGGACGGTAGGTGAACGCGGGAGTCCCTCAAGCACAGGAGCCAAGGCGCAGCTTCGCATCGTCAATGGGCTGTCGGACTATGACATCCACTACGTGAAAGTCTCGCTCTCGACGAACGACAGTTGGGAAGACGATAGGCTCGACGAGGACCAGGTCCTCAGGCCCGGACAGTCCGAGTCGTGGAGCATCGACCCCGGCGAGTGGGACATCCGCTGCATCGATGAGGATCAGGACAAGTACACGCGAATGCGCGTATGTATCGAGCGAGGGATGACCGTGGAGTGGCGAGTTACCCTGCGCGACCTCGACGACTAGCGTGACGCCTTTCAGAGACCACCGATGGCGCGACCGGCAAGCAAGGCCGTGCAGGATCGCCAGAGCAGCGTGATGGGGCGCCTATGGTGGATCGCGTTGGCCCTCGTCGCATGTCTTGGCGCCGGCTGTGTGTCTGCGCCAACTGCGGGAAAACGTGGGAGCGGCTCGGACTCCACGACGACAAAACTGCGCGTAGTGAATGAGCTGTCGAACTACAACATCCACTCGGTGCATATGTCGCTCTCTACGAGCGATAGTTGGGATGACGACAGGCTGGACGACAACCAGATCCTCAGGCCCGGTCAGACCGAGTCGTGGAGCATCGACCCCGGCGAGTGGGACATTCGCTGCATAGATGAGGATGTGGACAACTACACGCGCATGCGCGTCTGTGTCGAGCGCGGGATGACCGTAGAGTGGCGAGTCAGACTGACCGACCTAGACGACTAGGGCGACTCGCTGCAGGAACCATCCGACCGCCGAGGGCGCCGGATCCCCGATATGACTGAACCCACAGACGTGCACACCGACAAGACCCCCATGTGGGCGTTCGCACCGTCGCCGGACGAGGCCGTCGTAGCCCACATCAGGGATGAATGGGGGCTGCCCGATGCTGTCGCCTGGATCGCTGCAGGGCGCCTGGATCGCCATCCCACCGACGACGAACGAGCCCGGCTGCTCAGGCCGAGCTTCAGGCACCTCCACGACCCGTATCTACTCGACGGTATGCATCGCGCCACGGCCCGGCTAGCGGAGGCCGTGTACGCTCGTGAGCCGATCGTGGTGTTCGGAGACTACGACGTCGATGGCACGACGGCGACCGCACTACTGATCGAGTCGCTGAAGCGTCTTGGCGCGACGGTCGATTGGCGAGTCCCACATCGGACAACCGACGGATACGGACTGACCGCCCGCGGCGTCGATCTGGTGTGCAAGTCGCCAGGCACGCTGGTGGTGTTGGTAGACTGCGGAGTGACGGCGGTCGACGAGATAGCGCTCCTCAGAGAGAAGGGGCGTGAGACGATCGTGGTCGACCATCACGAACCCGGTGAGCGCCTGCCCGACGCCGTCGCCGTTCTGGACCCCAAGCTACCCGGCTCCACCTATCCCTTTGACGGACTTGCAGCCGTCGGCCTCGCGTTCAAGCTTCTGCAAGCTCTCAGCGACGTGCTGGGCCTCGGCCCCGAGGAGATCCTGCTGCCGGGAATCGACCTAGTCGCCACCGGCACCGCCGCTGACATCGTGCCGATCCGCGACGAGAATCGCCCATTGATGAGGCTCGGCCTGAGGCGGCTTGAGCGAGACCCTCGACCGGGGCTCCGTGCGCTGATGAGAGTCGCCGGCCTGGCAGACACGAAGCTCACCACTTCGAGCATCGTTTTCGGCCTGGCGCCGCGCATCAACGCAGCGGGACGGATGCGCAGCGCCGATACGGCGGTCCAGCTGCTGCTTGCACAGGACCCGCATGAATCCGCGGAATTGGCAGCGGAACTCGACCGCTACAACCGAGAGCGACGGGCGATGGACAGGCAGGTGCTGGACGAGGCCCGGGTTGTCGCGGCCGAGCATGCATCAAAGGGGGCCAACGTACTGGTTCTGGGGCACTCCGATTGGCACCCAGGCGTGGTCGGAATCGTCGCGGCGCGGCTGGTGGAGGAGTTCGGGCTGCCGACGGTGATGATCGCGCTCCATGAACCGGTGGGGAAGGGCTCGGCTCGTAGCGTTCCCGGCTTCGACATGCACGCGGCGTTGGGCATGTGCGCCGACGAGTTGCTGGGCTTCGGAGGCCATCACATGGCGGCAGGGGTAAGCATATCGCCCGATCGGCTCGACGCTTTCCGTGCGAAGATGGACGATGTAGCGCAAACCAGACTCACGAAGGAGATGCGTCGCCCACGCATCGACGTGGACGCCGAAGCGAAGCTCGGAGAGATAACGCTCGACTTCGTGCGTCAGTTGGAACGGCTGGGTCCGTTCGGGCCGGGGAACATGCGCCCTGTTCTGGCATCGCGTCGCGTTAGAGCAGCGTCTCCGCCGAGGATACTGAAAGACACGCATCTGAAGCTGCAGCTTGCAGATGGCAGTGTCCGAAGGGACGCCATCGCATTCGGTCAGGCCGGGTCGGCAGGGCTGTTCGCCGGTCCGGTGGACGTGGCCTACGTGGCTGAGGAGAACATCTGGGCGGGCAAGACGCAGCTTCAGCTTCGCATTGAGAGCATCCGGCCCGCCGAGTGACGCATCGGGTTGCGGGTGGACAGGTGCGGGGTGGATCGCCGCACTCTCCCCCATCCTGCAAGCTCTCGCGAGCTTGCCGTCCTTCCCCCCATCGGGAGAAGGACATCGCGGTCTCCGTCGGCGGATCTCGTTCCGAGCGACGCGTCGGGGTGCGGACGGACAAGAGTGTCCGCCCTACGGTCGCGGCGCAGCGCGTGGAGGACGGTGCAAGCGCCGACCCGACGGCATCACGTCGGTGGCTGTTCGATGTGCCGCAGCCGCAGCCCGAGCGCGTGAAGTTGATGCTCGTCGACCGGCGACGGGCATCCGTCCATCGGCGACGACGCCGAGCTCGTCTTCGGGAACGCGATTACGTCACGTATGCTGCTCGCGCCACAAAGCAGCATCACGAGACGGTCTAACCCGAACGCGATCCCACCGTGGGGCGGCGCGCCGTACTTGAACGCCGACAGCAGGAATCCGAAGCGCTCTTCGGCTTCGTCCGGCCCGATCCCAAGCAGATCAAACACTTTCTGCTGGACGTCCCTCCGATGGATACGAATCGATCCTCCGGCTATCTCGTTGCCGTTTATCACCAGATCGTACGCCTGTGCGCGGATCGCTCCCGGATCGCCGCCGGCGCCGAGTCGGTCCATCTCGTCGGCCTTCGGCGCCGTGAACGGATGGTGCTTCGCCACCCACCGGCGTTCGTCCTCGTTCCATTCCAGCATCGGCACGAAGACGGTCCAGGGGGATGGGACGCTCTCGGCCACGATCGGCTTGAGCAGCACGGCCACCCACAGGAGATGGCGCAGGGCCGGCGACCCATGGCGCAGAAGGCGACCGGCCAGCAGCACGGC
>CAZSJP010000384.1:0-5291 GCA_964606675.1 uncultured bacterium | reverse complement strand
CCCCCCCCGCCTGGACGCGATACTCTTGGTGAAGGATATTCACCGCAACACACCGGGGCTGTTGGGGGAGTGAGTAGACGGGTGTTGCGAGTTCCGGTTGACCCTGAACGCGACACAACTGCTGACAGGATTGAGATCCCATGGAACGCCTCCGAGACCCTGTGCACGGCTTCATCAAGCTTTCGCCGCTTGAGACCGAGGTAGTAGATCACTGGGCATTTCAGCGCCTCCGCCGCATACGGCAGTTGGGCCTGACCGACAGAGTGTACCCCGGTGCTACGCACACGAGGTTCGAGCACTCCCTCGGCGTCCTGCACGTGGCGTCACAGATGTTCGACGCGTTGGTGGGGAAAGAGGAGGACATCCTCCGCCGCGCAGGCTATGGTGGCAAAGGCGACCTGCAGGACAACCCGAAGCTGAAACGGGACAGGAAATTGGTGCGATTGGCGGCGCTGCTACACGACATTGGTCACGCACCGTTCTCACATGCCGGCGAAGGCATCATGCCCAGGGGTGCGCGGTACCAAGGAGACGTTCAAGCACGAGGACTACACCTACGCGATCATCAGGCACCTGTTCCCAGACATCATCGACGGCAGCAAACACAACAGGAAACCGAAAGTGACAGCAGCAGAGATCGCAGATTTCCTCGATACGCGTGCAACCCCTTCTACGCCCAGGTTGGTTCTGTGGCGAGACATCGTCTCGGGACAGCTTGATGCCGACAGGTCTGACTACCTGCTTCGCGACTCGCTGCACTTGGGCGTTGCCTATGGGCTGTACGATCTCGAACGCATCCTCAGTACGCTTGCGATCGTCGAGAAATCCGGCGGCGGATTCAGCGTAGGGGTCGAATCCGGCGGAGCGCACGCCGCAGAGGCGCTTATCATCGCTAGATACATGATGTTCACGCAGGTATATTTCCACAGAACGAGGCGTGCATACGATTTCCACATCTCGGGCGTCTTGAAGCATCTCCTCGCTGAACACGACGGTGTGTTCCCTGTGCCCAGTGGTCCGGACGAGGTCCGCAGCTATCTTGAATGGGACGACCAGCGAGTGATGCGAGCCATCGACGAGGGTGTCGGCGGCATCGACGGAGATGCGATTCGCGACCGCAAACACCTCAAGTGCTTGCGCCAGACGAAAGACGTCTCCACGACTGCGGACACGAGTTGGTATGAAGGTGCATCCGTTGCGCTCTCGAACAAGCTCGGCGATAGCAGCGTGCACCTGGACAAAGCCCCGAGCAAGTGGTACGGACTGGACCGAGGCATATGGATCAGGCCCAGCGACGATGATCGTGAACACGATGCTGTGAGACACGCGCAGACGCTTGATCAGTGGTCGCCGGTCGTCGAAGCGCTCGTGCCCTCCACAAGGTTGCGGCTCTACGTGCGCCGCGAGTATGAGAAGCGGGGCCTCAAGGCCTTGAAGTCCTTCGAAAACAGGAAGGGATAGACATGTCAGCCGAATCTGTTTTCCCATGGAACAGGTACGCCCTGATGGCAGAAGTGGCCGCGCGGTACGGGCAGAGCGGGCGTCAGCTGCGCAAGACCTCCCTGATGAAGATGATCTACCTGCTCGAAGAGCTGCACGACGTCGATGTCGGGTACAGATTCGGCATCTACACGTACGGCCCTTTCGATGCGCAGGTGCTGGAGGACTTGGACGTACTCGGCTCAATGGACGTGCTGGAAGTCAAGAGAGACCCGGACGGATGGGGTTACCAAATTCAGGCATCGGGCGAGGCAGACGGAGTCAAAGCAAACGCCGCCGACTTCCTTGCGGAGCACAGCGAAAGAGTGGACGCACTGTTCGAGGAGTTTGGAGACAAGAGCGCCGTTGACCTGGAACTCGAGTCTACGATAGTCTTCGTGCACAAGCGAGCCGTGGAGAAGGATCAGGATCCCACGCCAGACAGCGTCGCCAAAATAGTGAACGGGCTGAAACCAAAATTCACCCGGTCCCATATCAAGAAGACCTACGAGAGACTGTTGGCACGAGTGCTAGCGTAGCTTCGACGTTGCGGCCGCCCCCCTTCTCCCCCCCTCCATTGCCACCGCCACCGCGCGGCGTTTCCTTATCTGTAGCCCGACTGCATGCTGTCCACGCGTCTGCGGACATGCACGAAGCGGTCGCATGACGGCGCCCTGAGCAAGTACGAAAGGCACTTCTGGAAAGGACGGAAAGACCATGACGGCAGCATCGAACGAGATGATCTGGGGGTACCTGGCGCACCTGAGCTACAACATGTGGTCGGACAGGGAATTAAACGACTGGCACGAGCACATCGTCGCCACGCCCCATCTGCGGTTCGACGAGAGCATGTGGAACGACATGCTCCGGCAGATGGCCGACGTCGGCATGAACATGGTCGTCATCGACGTTGGCGACGGAATCGAGTTCAGGAGCCGACCGGAGATATCCGTCGAGAACGCATGGTCGCATGCGAAGCTGGCCGACGAACTGGGCAAGATGCGCGACATAGGCCTCGAACCGATACCCAAGCTCAACTTTTCCACCGCGCACGATACGTGGTTGGGGGTGTACTCGCGCATGGTGTCGACCCAGGCCTACTACGACGTCTGCTCCGACCTGATCCAAGAGACGACTGAGCTGTTCGAGAATCCGCGTTTCTTCCACCTCGGATACGACGAGGAGACGGCGGGGCACCAGCGGAACTACTCGTACGCCGTCATGCGGCAGCATGAATTGTGGTGGCACGACTTCCTCTTCTTCGTGAAGCAGGTCGAGGAAGCCGGTGAGGGCAACACGCGCCCGTGGATCTGGTCCGACTACGTCTGGAACCACCCGGAAGAGTTCCTGGCGCAGATGCCGAAGTCGGTGATGCAGAGCAACTGGTACTACAACGACAAGTTCGAGGACGCCGAGGACGAACGTGAGAAGGTGTACGTCGGCGCGTACCAGTTGCTCGAAGAGAACGGGTTCGACCAGATACCCACCGGCAGCAACTGGTCCAACTCGGTGAACTTCGGCAAAACGGTCGACTACTGCCGCAACGTCATCGCGCCCGAGCGTCTCTGCGGATTCCTGCAGACGCCGTGGAAGCCGACGTTGGAGGTCGAGCGCACACGACACACCGAGGCAATCGACCAGGTAGGCCGTGCAATCGCGGCGTGGTAGCGATGGCCGAAGCACCAGCCGAACGCGAAAAGCGAGGCCCCATGGCCCTACACGACAACGAGACGATCTGGGCGCAACTGATCCATCTGGGCTATAATATGTGGTCCGACCGCGACACGCCCGAGTGGAACATCGAGTACACCGGCGCACGGTCCGACATGAGCCGATTCGAGAAGCCCGTGTGGGACGCTGTCGTCAGCCACATGTCGGGTGCCGGCGTGAACATGATCGTGATCGACCTCGGCGAGGGGGTGGCGTACGAGAGCCACCCCGAGATAGGCGTCGCCGGCTCGTGGACGACGAAGCAACTTCGTGCCGAGCTGGGCAAGTTGCGCGACATGGGCCTCGAGCCGATCCCGAAGCTCAACTTCTCCACCGGGCACGATGCGTGGATGGGCGACCATGCGCGCCGCGTCTCGACGCCTGAATACTACACCGTCTGCAGCGACCTGATAGCGGAGGTCAGCGAGTTGTTCGACGGTCCGCGCCTGTTTCATCTCGGCATGGACGAGGAGACGCAGGAGAATCAGCAGTTCTACGAGATATCGATCGTGCGCCAGTACGACCTGTGGTGGCACGACTTTCTGTACCTGGTGGAGCAGGTCGAAGCCGGGTCGGCTCGGGCGTGGATCTGGTCGGACTACCTCTGGGATCACCCTGGCGAGTTCTTCGCGCGGATGCCGAAGTCGGTCGTGCAGAGCAACTGGTACTACGGCTACGATTTCCACGAGGGCATCCCCGGCGCAAAGGCGTATCTCGATCTGGAGGCGCACGGGTACGACCAGATACCGACCGGCAGCAACTGGACCGAGCCGCAGAACTTCGAGAAGACGGTGCGCTATACTACCGAACACGTTGCGCCCGAGCGGCTGATGGGCTTTCTGCAGACGAT
This sequence comes from uncultured bacterium, assembly GCA_964606675.1. Classification (GTDB taxonomy): domain Bacteria; phylum Latescibacterota; class MWCZ01; order MWCZ01; family MWCZ01; genus CAZSJP01. The sequence goes on along the minus strand of CAZSJP010000384.1, from coordinate 1,252 downwards.
CTGGAAGCCTACGGTCGAGCGCCGCAAGCTCCGCCACATCGAGGGCGCCGACGAGGTCGGCCTGGCGCGGAAGTGGTACGAAGCGAGAGGGTAGCGTGCAAACGGAGGCACACACCATCACCCAAGACAGCGACCATCCCATACACGACGAATCGCGCGAGGCCCTGGTCGAACGGGCGGTCGAGGCGCTGGAGAGCGCATCCGCGCGCATGAAGGCGTGGGTCGCCGACCTGCGAGCGGACGTATCGGAGCCGGGCAGGTTGCCGTGGGCGAAAGTGACGACCCGCGCGCCGAACGTAGCGGCCACGTCGTACGCGCTTCAGGGCATGCAGTGCATGGGCATCTTCGACGACTGCGTCGCCGAAGCCGACGTTCGCGCGGGCATCGAGTGGGTGCAGGCGATGCATCTCGGCGATCAGCAGTACCGCGATCCGGCGCTCACCGACCGCGTGCCGCCGGAGTGGCCGGACGACGAGCCGTTCCCGACGCCGCCCATCCAAGAGTGCGTGAACCGGTACGCCCGGAGTGTGCTGGAGATATACGGGGGCGACGCGGGAGAGTTGCCGCCAGGCAATCCGCCCGACGGCTGGCCGCAGATCGGGGACAACCCGGCCAACATCATCGGGTGGATCAGGACGCTCCCGTGGGACAAGAACCCGTGGGGCGCCGGGGCTCACGCGCAACTCATGACGACGTATCTGCTGAAGGGCTACAACGCCGGCGCGGTCGAGTTCGAGACGCTGGTCGACGCGCTCCACTTCTTCTACGACATACAGAACCCGGGGACCGGCCTCTGGGGAGGCCCGGACACGCCCGCATACGAGCGCATCAACGGGACGTTCAAGCTGTTCCCGCTCATCCGCGAACGGCTCGACCTGCCCCTGCCACACGCTGACCGTATCATCGACCAGGTGCTCGACGAGTTCTACCGGCCCGGCTACGACGAGATAGTCGGCGCTTGCGACGAGTGGGACAACTGGTACGTAATCGCGCTCGCACTCGACCCGAGCAACGGCCATCGGCGGGAGGAGATCGAGAAGCTCGCCGCCTACAGAATCGCCCGCGCCATAGAGCTGTTCGGCAGGCCCGACGGTGGTTTCAGCTACGGCGTCGAGACGTGCCAGACGAGCTGGGTCGGAATCGACATGGCGCCGAACCTGCCACAGAGCGATGCCATGGGCCTCGGCATACTGTCGATGGGCATCAACGTTTGCATCGACATTCTAGGCATAGAGGGCGCGACGAACTGGAC
>CAZSJP010000383.1:3333-5311 GCA_964606675.1 uncultured bacterium | reverse complement strand
ACGACCAGGCCCGACACGGTGTTCGGCGCGACGTACATGGTGCTGGCCCCTGAGCATCCGCTCGTGCAGTCGTTGGTTGCTGCCTCAAGGCGAAGCGCCGTCGAGAAGTACATCGAGAAGACGCGGGCGATGCGCGAGATCGACCGGACGGCGGCCACGCTTGAGAAGACGGGCGCGGACCTCGGCGCGACAGCCGTTAACCCGGCCAACGGGCAGAAGATCCCGGTGTGGATCTCCGACTACGTCATGATGGGGTACGGCGCTGGCGCCATCATGGCTGTTCCCGCGCACGACCAGCGTGACTTCGAGTTCGCGACGAAGTTCGAACTGCCTATCGTCGAGGTAGTTCACGATCACACGGCCAAACAGCCTTTCAGCGGCCTGCAGGAGGCCCACACCGGCGAAGGCATACTTGTCAGCTCAGGGCAGTTCGACGGCCTCGGGTCGCGCGAGGGCGGGAGGAAGATCACCGAGTGGCTCGCCGAGCGGGGCAAGGGCGAATCCACGGTGACCTACAGGTTGAGAGACTGGCTGTTCTCGCGGCAGCGATACTGGGGAGAGCCGATTCCCATCGTCTACTGCGATTCGTGCGGCGAGGTGCCTGTGCCCGAGGATCGGCTTCCGGTGCTATTGCCCCATGTCGAGTCTTACGTGCCGACCGGAACCGGTGAATCGCCTCTGGCGGCAATCGATGAGTGGGTCAACACCGAGTGCCCCTCTTGCGGCGGACATGCGCGACGCGAGACCGACACGATGCCCCAGTGGGCCGGGTCGTCATGGTATTTCCTCCGGTACGCGAGTCCGGGTTGCGCGACTGCCGCGTTCGACGAGAAGCTCGTTTCCGAGTGGCTGCCGGCGGACATGTACGTCGGTGGCGTCGAGCACGCGATCCTGCACCTGCTCTACGCGCGGTTCTGGACGAAGGTGCTGAACGATGCCGGGCACCTGTCCTTCGACGAACCGTTCGTGCGCCTGTTCAACCAGGGCATGATCTGCCGAAAGTCCGATGACTCCGGCCGCGTCGAGAAGATGTCCAAGTCGAAAGGCAACGTCGTCAGTCCGGACCACCTTGTCAAAACGTTTGGCACCGATTCGCTGCGCCTATACGAGCTGTTCGTCGGGCCGCCGGAGCAGGACTCGGAGTGGAACGACCAGGGCATCCAGGGCATCAGCAGGTTCCTCGGTCGGCTGTGGACGCTTCTGACGAGCAATCCGGAGTCCGGACCACCTGTCGACGCGGTCGTGCGCGCGCGTCACCTGCTGATCAAGCAGGTTTCGGACGGATTGGAGAGCATCAAGTTCAACACGCTCATCAGCCGCATGATGGAGTTTGTCAACTTTGCAGTCGGGCCCGAGGGCGGGGGCCGTCTCGACGCGGAGAGCCGAGACGCGATCATCGTTCTCCTGGCGCCGTTCGCCCCGCACATGGCCGAAGAGCTTTGGCAACTTGCAGGCCGCAAGAACAGCATCTTCGAGCATGCAACGTGGCCGACGTTCGACGACGATCTGGCTGCCGTCCGGACCGTCACGATCGCGGTGCAGGTGAACGGTAAGGTTCGGGCTACGCTGGAAGCCCCGGCAGGCACACCGGATGAAGTCCTTGAGGAGAGGGCGCTGGCGCAGCAGAATGTGCAGCGCCATATAGATGGGAAGACACCTCGGAGGGTGATCGTCGTACCGGATCGCCTCGTCAACGTGGTGATCTAGCACGCAAACGATCGCGATGGCACGATTCGGCGCGCTTCGACCGCCGGACACAAAGATGTGCCCGACTATTTCGGTCGCCATGTTTGTGTCGGCCGGGAACCTTGATTATCTATAGTGGCGTTCTACGTGAGACCAATGCGAGGAACGGGCGCAGATCCCTGCCTCGATATCGGCGGGAGCGCCCGCAAGCATCGATGAGATGGGCGTTCGCGCCGTTAGGCCTCGGCACGACACAGCGCGCGGAAATACATGGCGGGCCGACCCGTTCCGG
>CAZSJP010000383.1:0-3323 GCA_964606675.1 uncultured bacterium | reverse complement strand
CGAAGCCGCCGCTCGATAGTGGGTGCAACGACATGACAGAGATACAGAAGTCGGTAGACGCTGGCTATCCGCCGGAGCAGCTAGCGGCTTTCGAGGAGATGCTGCGCGCGCGTCAGCAGGAAATCGCAAAGGGAATGGACGACCAACGCGCGGAGGAGAACTTCAAGGGAGAGGCCGAGTCGGACGCATCCGACGACGCCTCCAACCAGGTCGAGCTGAACGTCCAGATGACCCTCAGCGACACGCAGAAACGCGAACTCGACCAGATCGACCTGGCATTGCGCAAGATCGGCGACAAGACATTCGGGCAGTGCGAGGCGTGCGGACTACTGATTGCCGAGGCACGGCTGAAGGCGCTGCCCTACGCGCCACTGTGCGTGGAATGCAAAGGGCAACAAGAGCGTGGCACGGTGATCGTTCGGCGTGAGACCCGATCCGTCCCGCTGGACAGCGACTTCCTCAGCGGTGGCGACGACGACGATTTCTAGCGGATTCCACAGCATGTGTCGGGGGGCTGGCGTCCCCCGGCACGCCAGCACCCGCACCCTACCGACCATCGCCAGCCTGGCGTTCTAGCGCTCGAACTTCGGCATCCGGCCCAACGGCGCCGTTCCAGTTGCGCGCTGCCGTATGAGGTAGGCCTCAAGCCATCCCGGGTTCTTCTCAGGCTCCATCGTCGACATGATTACTTTCTCGTGATCGAGGCTGTCGATCCTCTCGTTGGCCGCCGTCAGCGCGTCGAAGCTGTTCCTCAGCGCCTGAGCCGGGGGCATTCGCTCAGGGTTCAGGTCCGGACCGAAGTAACCTTTGTATCCGTGCATCTTAAGCGCGTATAGCGCGGCCTCGGTCTGTTCCGGCGAGATGACCCCCACGTTGAGGTCCTGATCGTAGTTTCCGAACGGCTGACTGTTCCAGTGTGTGTGGGCGAGTCGTCCGTACTCGCACATGAGGCTCAGGCTGTATGCCGGGTCCTCGAAGTTCATCAGCAGGTGCCCCATCTCGGGGTTCATGCCGACCAGTGCATGGCCGTCGGCCAGGAGTCCGCGGTTCTCCGGCGCGGTGAGCAGCGATTCGGTCTTCATGCCGAGCAGCAAGCCCTCGTACGTCGAGCCGTAGATAATCCTACCGCGCGGCTCATACGGCTTCGGTTCCATCGCCACTCTTACGCCGGGAACGCGATCCATCGCCTCGGCCATGTTTGCGGCGAACCTGTCTCGCATCGCCATGAAATCCTGACCGAAGTTGTTCTCCCATCCGTCGATTCCCGGCCAGTGGATGACGTGTGGTGTATCGGTGTCCTTCGCGAATCGAAGCGCGCCGGCGAATATGTCTACCGCCGCGACTTGAGCCATCGGATCCGGCGACGAGAGCGCTCCCCACTTGAACTGCTTATCGTAGAACAGGGCCGGCCCGAACCCGCAGAGCTTGATGCCGGTGTCCTTCTCTAGCTGCTCGTAGAGATGCCAGTTGTCCTCGTTCACTTCCGTGGGATAGTGTGCCTCGATGCCTCTTAGACCGTAGTCGGCAAGCTCCCCGGCCAGTTGAAGGCGCTCGGCGATGGTGAGGTCCGGCGTGTACCGATCGTGGAAGCGCCCGCCGCCCGGTGCCAGAAACCATATGCCGGCAGAGAACCGGAGATCGAGCGAGAACGACTTCATGTGCGCGATCAGGTCTTCGGGCGTCCGCCGCGTCGCTTGGTAACGTATGTCCGTTACGGCCATCGTGGGTCCTTTCGTCAGTGCATGTCAGTGTCGCGCCCTGTGTGGGGTAAATATCGCGTGCCGAGTCGCGTCCGCAAGGCCTTGGCGGCCGGTGCCCGACGCGACGGGCGGCACTTGACAGCCATCGGCGACGCGCCGATACTCCCTCACGGGCAAGATATGCATGGGACCCCTGGCCGAGCCGGATATCGGAGTGCCGGTCGGCCGTTACGCATCGGCAGGAGGCCCGTTTCTGGTGGCTGGTATTACCGATCGAGATCACGATCATGTTCGCCCGTCTCTGGCGGACATCATCGAGTGGGACGTGCGCAACTGGGGTGTCGCTCTGGAGTTTTGGTCGGCCTGGCACGCCGAATCTTTGGGAGGGCAGAAGGTTCTGGCAGTTGGCGAAAAGAACGGCGGCCTCAGCCTTCATTTCGCGTGGCTCGGCGCGGATGTAGTGTGCACCGACGTCCACGGCCCGTCCGACCTGGCGCGAGCGAGGCACCGGTCGTATCGCCTGGACAGCCGCATAGCCTGTGGCGAGGCTAGCGTGATGGACCTCCCATATCCGGACGACACGTTCAACATCGTAACGTTCAAGTCCGTCATAGGGTACATAGAGGACCCGAAGATGCAGCAGAAGGCCTTCGACGAGATACGACGCGTGCTGAAGCCAAGCGGCGTGCTGCTTTTCGCGGAGAACGCGGTCGGGTCGATCCTCCACCGGTGCCTGAGGAGGCTGTTCGCTGAGGATTGGGAAAGGTGGAAGTACCGCACCATCGACGACCTGCGGGAACTCACGTCCGGGTTCAGCGACGTGGACCTTCGTGCCTACGGGTTCTTCAGCGTGTTCGGGCGAGCCGAATGGCTGAAGTCCGTGCTGCACCTGGTGGACGACGCGCTCGACAGGGTCATCCCGGCGTCAAGCAAGTACATCGTGTTCGGTGTGGCCAAGAAATAGCGCTCCGACCGACTACTGCGGACGAAGCGCTATCTCTTGCAGCTATGTTCCCGGCCGGCGTCCAGCCACAGCGAGAATCCGCGCGCGACGCTTGAGCACCTACCAGCGACGCAGGAAGTCCATAGCCTTCCGGACGTCTTCGGCGGGGTTGTCGCCAACTTCCCGCTCGATGGTGTAGTAGCCGTCGTATCCGGCTTCGGTCATCTTCGCGATGTAATCGTCCCACGGCACGGAGCCTTCGCCGAGCGGCACTTCCTCGCCCGAGCCGTCGTCGCGCTGCACGCCGTCCTTGGCATGCGTGTGGACGGTGTGAGGCGCAAGAGCGTCTACGGCCTCGAGAACGTCGAAGCCCATCATCGCCAGGTTCGCTGGGTCGAAATTGGCCTTGACGGCGCGGGTCTTCAGGCTCTCGATGAAGCCGGCCAGCACCGGACCCGCCTCGGGGCCGGTCTCTGTCGCAAACACCGTCTCGCGCTTGTCTGCGTAGGCGCCGATGTGGTTCAGAGCATCGGCCATCACGCGATTGCTCTTCGCGTCCGGGTCTTCATCGACAACGCCGATATGCGTCGTGATGATCGGCGTTCGCAGATCGACCGCGAGATCGATCACCTTCTGCATGTCAGCGACCAATTCGTCGAGGCCGTCTTCCTTCGTGTACG
>CAZSJP010000382.1:4161-5319 GCA_964606675.1 uncultured bacterium | reverse complement strand
GAATCTCGGAGCACCAATCCATGTGCGCAGGGTAGGGCGCCGCCCAGGTCCATTCGGTTGCGGCCAACTGCCCGTCGAAGCCTAATTCGGCGCTCTGGGCAGCCAATTCCTCGATTTCACGCCGGTACTTGCCGAAGTCCAGATCGTCCGGATGCGTCTGGTAGAACGGGTGCCAGCCGATCGCGTCGAGCTGTGGGCCAACCCCGTCGCCCAGGCAGGCCAGGATCGATTCTCTATCGAACCCGCCGGTCGAGCCGAGCATTATCCTCGCGTCCGGGTCGGCAGCTCTGATCGCTGGGATCGTCTCCTTCACGATACGCACGTAGTTCTCGATTCCGATCCCCTGCCACTCATTGCAGATCTCGAAATAGGCGACCCGCCCGGAGAAGTGCCGCACCATGTAGTCGACGTACCCCAGCCATCCCGCCATCAACTCGTCCGAGTCCGACGGCCAACCCTGATGGTCGTAGTACGTCTCCATCATCTCCGTGGTGCGGGCCAGGCGCCAGTCGACTTTGCGCGGCGGATCGTGGTACAGCCAGTTGCCTTTGTCGAGGCAGAGGATCACGTTGACGCCGTTCTCGTGCGCCTCGGTGACGACCTCATCCGCTCGACGGTCGATCTCCAACTTGCCGCGCTCGCGCTCGACGTAGGACCACAGGTACGCGCCCATGTCGTAGCCGACGCGAGTCCATTTGAAGCCGAGGTCGTACTGTATCGGCCAGAGCAAGTCCTGCGTGTGGCGATCCATGCCGTAGCCGTAGTAGGTCGATGAGACAGCCACGCCCGCGCCGCGCGTCAAGAGCGCCAGGTTGACGCCGTCCGGGTCGCGCACCTCGACCTGGCCGATGGAGAACGCCCGCGCCCAGTTCTGCACGAGCTCGAACTTGCTCCCGGTGATCCATATCTGTTTCGCGCGGCGAGGCTCGAACTCGATCACCGTCGGCCCCGCATCCGGCCCGGAGAACTCGTCGCTGTCGTAGGCCGTATCCCACTCCATCGCGTCGCAGCTGGTCCTGATCGAGAGCGCGCCGGGGAGCGCCTTGCCGGGCTTGAGGCCCCCGCCGAACTGTCCGTGGGCACCAGGGCCGATCTCGCTGCACACGAGCGCAACCGACGCGACCATGCTCTCAGCGGGCAGATCGATTCTGATCCACT
>CAZSJP010000382.1:0-4151 GCA_964606675.1 uncultured bacterium | reverse complement strand
GCGCCGCCTCGGCTCGACCATGCCGTTTCCGGGTCGCCGTCGATCAGGTGAATCGGCAATAGCGGCTGATCGTCGTTCCACATCGTCTTGGGTTCGCGCGCGGGCGTCGAGCCGCAGAGATTGTGCGATATCTCCCACGATTTCTTCGGCTCGATCTTGGTGGGCGCACGGTCGTTTCCGCGCTGCATTACGACCCCGGGCAGCAAGTCGGGGCTGAGACTGTACACGAACGTGTAGCCGAACGCGTAGACCGGATGGCCATCGCTGTACGCCTCAATGGTGGCATAGTCCTCGATCTTCGGTCTGCCTGCCTGCGCCATGTGAGTCTCCTTGCAGCACCTGCCCTAATGAGCGCCGTTCCCTTCGACGATACGCGCGACGTCCGACGGGCGTTCCACGGTCAGGTCCACCAGCGTCGGGTCGATATGCTCAAGCGGCGCGTACCCCCACGACACGAAAGCGGTCGTCGCTCCGGCAGACCTGCCGGCGGCCATGTCGTTGACAGTGTCGCCGAACATCACGGCCCGGTCGGCTTCGACGTCGCATTTGTTCATCGCCAGCGCGAGCATGTCCGGTTCGGGCTTGGGGCGCTCGACGTCCTCCGGCCCAAACACCCCGTCGAAGTACCGAGCCAGCCCGAGGCCACGGACAATCTGCGCCGACTGCGGCTGCGGCTTGTTGCTGGCGACAACCATCCGGACGCCGGCGTCGCGCAGATGCTCTAGCGATTCGACGATGCCGGGGAACGGGCGCGTGTGCACCGCGTTGGCGACGGTGTAGTATTCGCGGTAGCGACGCACCACCTCTTCGGCGACTTCGGTTGCCGATCCGGGGAGTATCGCCTCGTAGAAGGCGGTTCCACCGGGGCCGATTGCCCGCAATACCTGTTCGCGCGGGATCGGCGGCCTGCCGAAATCGGCCATCGCCTTGTTGAGCGCTCGTTCTATGTCGGGGGCCGTGTCGGCCAGTGTGCCATCTAGATCGAATATCGCCAGATCGAATGCGAGCGGCATAGTGCTCCTTCTGCTCTCATGCTTCAAGGAAGTTGGCAAGGATCGCCTTGCCAGTCGTCGTCAAGATGCTCTCCGGGTGGAACTGCAAGCCCTCTACGGGGAGCGTCTTGTGACGCAGCCCCATTACGAGCCCGTCGCACTCCGCGCCGATTTCCAGACAGTCCGGGAGCGATTCCCGCTCGACGATCAGCGAATGGTATCGCGTGGCCGTAAGCGGCGACTCGATGCCTCGGAAGATGCCTTTGCCGTCGTGCGTGATCTCGGACGTCTTGCCGTGCATGAGCTTCGGCGCGCGAATGACGTTCCCGCCAAACGCCTGCCCGATAGACTGGTGGCCGAGGCAGACACCCAAGATCGGTATCCGTCCTGCGTACGTCCTGATCGTACCGAGGCACACTCCGGCGTCATCCGGAGTGCACGGTCCCGGCGAGAGCACGATCTTCTCGGGAGCCATCTCGCCGATCTGCTCTACCGTCACCTCGTCGTTGCGGACGACCGAGAGGTCGGCGCCTAGCTCGCCCAGGTACTGCACGAGGTTGTACGTAAACGAGTCGTAGTTGTCGATCATGAGGATCATCGATCATATCCCTGTCGTGGTGCGCTAGACGTCGCGGACTTTCCTTGCGACTGTGATCATCTCCGGCGACGCGTCGTCGAACGGAGATCGGTCGTACTTCCCGTAGATTGCCGCCACCTCGAACCCGGTTCGCGCGAGCAGATGCTCGACCTCGTACCGGAAGAAATACCTCATCGAGAAAGCCTGGGTCACTCTCTCCGTGTTCCCTGCCGCGTCAGTCAGGTAGCATATGAACTCAGCGTCGTTGTAATGCTCCGCCCGATGGCGCGCCAGGATGCGATGCGTGCGTCTCAGCCTCCGTCCATCGGGCATGGCGGCATCCGCGAAGTCTTCGATCTCGTCGGTGGGAGCATCCCCGACTGTGGCATGTGGGTTGAGGGGGTAGATGTCGAGGATCTGCCGCCCGCCGATGTCCTGATGGCGGTTCACGCAGCCGAGGCACGCCAGTTGGTCCGCTACGGAGATCAGGTGCTGGAACGGTCTGAACGGCGTCGTGACGAGGGTGAACGTCCGGCCGAGATCGAACTCGGTCATGTCGCCCTCGACCAGGCTGACGCGTCGCTGCACCTCGTCCGGCTGTTCGGTCAGCTTGTCGCGGCACTTCGCGAGCATCTGCTTCGACAGATCTAGACCTGTGACATGGCATCCCGCTTCCGCTGTCGGGATCGCTACACGCCCGGTGCCGCAACCTAGTTCGAGCACGTCCCCGCCGCATGCGGCCGCCTTATGCACAAAGAAGCCCAAATCCGCGCGGTCCGCGTACGCCGGGTTGGCGTCGTACATCTCTGCCGCCATCGGATGGCCGTCGTATATCTCCGTCGACTCCACTATCCGGCTCCCTAGCGTTGTAGCGCGGACTCGGCCCCGCGCAACAACTCAATCAGTGGCATCGTTCATTCTCTTCGTCCACGAGCGCACCATCAATGCCGCCACGGTTGCGAAGACCACGGCGCCGACAACCATGCCCGTCCAGAACGGCTTCACTGTCGCTCGTCTTGCCGCCTCGTCGTATGCCGAGAGGTACGCCCTCCTGTATTCCGGCGACGTGCCGGCGAATCTCTCCACCGCGGGAGTGTGGCGGTAGCGGTGCCTGTGCACGAGCGCTATGATGGTCCCGACCGGCGGCGTGGCGCAACCGGCGCAGCCGACTGCGAACCATCTCGTGTGCGAAACTTCCGCCTTGCCGTCGCGCGCACCGTCGGCTGCGCCTTGCTGGGCGTCGCTCGTCATCTGGGCCCCGGTCACTGCCGGCATCGAAACCAGCAAGGCCGTCAACGTCAGGACCACGTATCTCCGCGTTGTGGCGACTATGCGCGCGTTAGCGATGCGCATGGTCGACCCCTTCTGCTGCGCCGCATCCGGCGGCGTCTACGGCCTCAAGCCTCTTTCCCGCAAGAACGCGATCAGCTGTGTCGGTCTATCGGTCTATATCCCATCTGCTCCCGCGTCGACTATCCGCGCCCATCCGTCGACGTTGTCGATACGCATCGCATCCACGAACGCCAGGGCTCCGACGGCGTGGCATGCGGCGACCGCTTCGGACGTTGCTCGGTCTGCGTTCGATATCGCGATCACGTCGGGGTGCAGCGCCTCGGCCAGCGCCGGCACTTGCTCAGGGCTGCCCGGATACTCGGGCATGGGCCGCACGTCGGGGTCGATCGCCCGCATGGCCTGCAGATCCCGCGCGTTGCCGTATATCACCGTCGTCGAGACGATTCCGTGCTCTTGCAGCATCCGAACGACGCGCTCGGGCGCAACGTCTTTCACGTCGAGGTAGACACCTACGTGGTCCTTGAGCGCCCAGAACGCCTCGTCGCCCGTCGGCACGCGCGTGCCCGCGAAGGACGAATCGAACCACGATCCGGCGTCGAGCGCGCGAATCTGGGCGAGCGTGAGATCGCGCACGGGGCCGGTGCCGTTCGTGCGGGCATCGACGGTGCCGTTGTGGTGACAGACTAGTTCGTTGTCGGCGGTGGTCCGGAGGTCCACTTCCGCGTAATCCACACCGAGCGCGACCGCGGCTTCGTATGCCGGCAGCGTATTCTCGGGGACCGACTCGTGCGCTCCTCGGTGCGCGATCACCGCAACGGTGCGGCCCGGCGCTCCGTCCGCCTGTCCGGCCACAACCCAATATGCGACCCCGCCCACGGTTGCAGTGAGCGTCAGAATCAGTGCGGCAAGCATGCGCCACCTTTGAAGATGAGGAAACGCGCCATGAATCGTATCGCGTAAATGTAGCCCTGGCCTCGTGCACGGTCAACGCGGAATTGGTCCGGCGCGGTGCATTGGCTAGACTCTAGGGTAGGGCTGAGTCTCTGGCTCGATGGGGCCTGAGCAGAATCAGACCGGCAGACCAGGTCGAGCGGCGGCTTCACGGGGACGACCCACATGAGCGACATAAAACTGTTTCGCATCGACGGCGGCGACGTGTCACAACTCGAAGCGAAGACCTTCAACGTCGAGAGATCGCTACAGACTCTGATCGAAACGCATCTAGACGAGTTCCTGGGTGTCCGTTTCCTCGCCACCGAACACGCTACCGGTCCGGCTCATGGTGGCAG
>CAZSJP010000381.1:0-5356 GCA_964606675.1 uncultured bacterium | reverse complement strand
TCCTCGGCAACCAAAGAGCGCCCGACGTGATGCCGATACTGAAGCGCCTTGCCGAGGGCGAAATCGTCATTCACGCCCAGATCGTGCTGATGCCGGGGATCAACGACGGCGAGCATCTCGAGAACACGGTGCGCGAGCTGGCAACGTTGCGGCCTTGGATCGAATCGATCTCGGTCGTGCCGGTGGGGCTGACACGCCATCGAGACGGACTGCCGGAGCTTCGCCCCGTGACGCCGGACGATGCGCGCGAGGGCCTCAAGTGGCTGCGAGCATGGCACCGTCGGTCTGCTGGAGACGGCAGACTGGTCTATCTGTCGGACGAGTTCTACCTTCTCGGCGAGGCCCGGATTCCTTCGGCAACGTTCTACGAAGGCTTCCCTCAGGTCGGCAACGGAGTCGGGATGGTCCGACGATTCGTGGATGGATTCCGCAAGGGGCTGCCACGGTTGGTCAAAGCGTCGGACCCCAGCGACGCAGCGGTCGAGATCGACCTTGTCACCGCCCTGCTGCCGTCTGGCTTCATCGGTGATATGGCGGCCGCGGTCACGGAGAAGGTGCGGGGCCTGACCGTGCGGGCGCGCGTCGTTCGGAACGCTCGCTACGGCGATGGGATCACCGTGAGCGGCCTCCTTTGCGGCGAGGACATTGAAGACACTCTCTCGTCGGGAACCGGAGACGTCGTCGTCCTGCCGCCGAACTGCCTCAACGAGGAGAACATCTTCCTAGACGACGTGCGCGCGGTCGACTTGCAGGAACGAATCGGCGTCCCGCTCGTGTTAGGATCGTACGACCTGACCGAGAGCGTCAGGGTCGCACGTGAAGTACACCTGCGCCCGAGCGGTGTCCTGAAGGCCGACACGGGGCGCATCGTCGAGGCCGGGCAATCTGCACCGTAAGCCGACCCAGGAGACCGACACATGCCCACCATACGATCTCTGGCCCGCACGGCGCTGCTGATCGCCGGATTGCTTCCGGGCATCTCTGCGCGAACTGCCGACGCCGACTCGCTGTTCGATTGGGGGTTGCCGCTCGCCAGGAAGGACTCGGTCGAGGGAGTGGGCCCGTTTTGGGCGGTGCCATTCACCAAGAAGCTGGTCGAGGCGGGCGATACGCTGTGGGTCGTGAGCCGGCTCGACATCGCGGCGCACCACTACGCATACGCGGAGAAGACCAGCGCGTCGATCGGCGAAATCGACGGCGTGTGGGTCGGTGAGGCCATCGCCTCGCTGCCGGAGATCAAGTTCGACAGGTTCCAGAATCGCGAAGTGCCGCAATACGTTGGCAGTGCCGTATACAGAATCCCGCTTGTGCCCGCTGCCGCGGTGGCCCCGCGTGAGCTGACTGCACAGCTCACGCTGCGCACGATGGGTTGCTCGGAGACGGTATGCTATCTCCAGATGTCCGAAGAGCGCACTGTTACGTTCGAGTACGTGCCGCCGTCCGACACCGACGTCGAGGGGAGCGGCTTCACGAAGCTCGGCGCGGACGAGCCTGGCGCGACGGGCCTCGGCGGCATGCTGGCCGAGCGTGGGATGCTGCTCGCACTGGGGCTGATGTTCCTCGGCGGCTTGCTCACGAGCTTCACGCCGTGCGTCTATCCGGTGATACCGTTCACGATCAGCTTCTTCGGAGCGTCGAGAGCCGGGGCGCTGCGCGGGTTCGCGCTCTCGGGAGTGTTCGTGCTCGGTATGGCGACGATGTACAGTGCCCTCGGAGTGGCGGCTGCGGCCACCGGAGCCGTCTTCGGTACGGTGATGAGCAATCCCATCGTCATCGGTGTCATCGCGGCGCTCTTCCTCGCATTCGCCGCATCGATGTTCGGTGCGTTCAAGATCCAACTGGGCGGATCGGCCCAGAAGCGGCTCGAATCGGTAGGTGGCGCCAGCATCGGCGGCGCGTTCTTGGCCGGCCTGGTAGCCGGCGTCATCGCGGCACCATGCACCGGTCCGGTGCTCGGATCGGCACTCGCCTACGTCGCCACGACCGGCGATCTGGTGTTCGGATTCTTCTCCATGTTCGCTTTCGCCCTCGGGATGGGCATGCTCTTCATGGCGATCGGAACGTTCTCGGCCAATATCGTCCCGAAATCGGGGCCATGGCTGGATAAGGTCGAGAGCGCTTTCGGCATTGTGATGATCTCCGCGGCGCTCTATTTCCTGAAGGACGTCGTGCCGCCGCTCAAGGAGGCGATGGTCCTGGGCAACACGGCCCTGATCGTATCGCTGCTGTTGGTGGCGGCCGGCATCGCCCTGGGGGCGATCCACCTCTCTTTCGTGGCTGGGTACGACAGGGAGCAGAATCGCAAGCCGCCGACGACGGTTACGGAGAAGACCCGCAAAGCCGTGGGCATACTTCTGGCAGTGGCCGGCATATATGGCGCCGTCGGGTCGTTCGTGGCGCCGCCGGCTGCGGCTCATGGTGGCTCTATCTCTGAACCCGGATGGGTTTACGATGAGACGGCGGGGCTTGAGATCGCTCGGGCCCAGGGCAAGCCGGTGCTCATCGACGCCTACGCCGACTGGTGCGCCGCGTGCCTCGAGCTGGACAGGTACACGTATTCCGACTCCACGGTCTTGGCGCGACTCGAGGGCTTCGTGACGATCAAGCTTGACTTCACGGAGATGGCGGACGAGGAGGACGCGCTGGCGGCGAAATACGGCATCACCGGTCTACCGACGGTCATCATACTCGACGCGGCGGGAGATGCGCTGCCCGGCGGTCGTTTCGCTGGTTTCCTGCCGCCGGATGAGTTCATCGAGTTCCTGAATGGAATCGCGCCGGTTTCGGGGTCACCGGAATAGGTCCGATCGTAAGTAGACCGCCACGTCCATCGTGATGGCAACTGCGGCGTGCAGCGCGACGCCGTACCATATGGACCTCGTTCGCCACGCCAGCGCGCCCAAGAACAGGCCGGCAGCGACAGAACCGAGCGCCTCTGAGATGGGCTTGCCGACATGCAGGAGCGCGAACGGCACCATCTGGACCGCGATGGCGGCCGGGCCGATAGCCGGCTCCAGCGTGAACAGCATGAAACCGCGGAAGAAGAACTCCCACCCGACGAAGAAGCTCATGTAGCCCAGTTCGTACACCCAGAACATCTCGTGCGATGCCAACGCGTCGTGGTCCAGCGGGTACGTTCCGCTGAAGTCCGACCATGATGAGACGACTATCACTACTGGCAGCATCAGGGCGTACGCCACGCCGACCACAGTGGACCCCAGACGTCTCTCGCCGAGGCCCAGGCCGAGCCCGATCGATCCGTACCCCCAGAAACGTTTCGCAGCCAGGAACGGCACGCAGAACAGCAGTGCGAGGTTGCTGGCCGACCAGTAGAGGCTCGGTGCGATGTCCCGGTATCGCCAGTCGCCGATGGCCTCGTCGAGCCAGACTGTGTAGCCGTAGGGGTAACCGTACACCTGCCACAGGAGCAATAACGCGGCCGACAGCGCCAGAACCGCTCCTGCTCGGCTTGAAACCGACGACCACGCAAGCCGCAGGAGCTGCCTCATCTCTTCGACCACACTCTCTCTCCCTGGATGTGACACGCCTATCGGCGGAGGTCAGCCGTTGTCGGCCGGGATCGGCAGAAACAGGTTCACGAGCGCGCCTCCCTCGGGGTGGTTCCGGGCCTCCACGCTCCCACCGTGCGCCATGGCGATCGTCTGACAGATGTGCATGCCGAGGCCGGTGCCGGTGGCCTTCGTCGTGAAGAACGGATCGAACAACCGGTTCCGCACCTCTTCAGGGAACCCGGGGCCGCTGTCCCTGACCTCGATAGAGACGCGGTCGTCGCTGTGTATGCGGCTCTGTCGCACCCCCACGCTGACACCGATCGAGCCATTGCGGTCGAGCGCCTGCATCGAGTTCATGACCAGGTTCAGCACGATCTGCTGAATCTGGTCTACGTCGCCCCGAACCTGCGGTACGTCCGGCTCGACGCTGGTCGATATCTTGATCTTCCGCTTGCTGCATTCGTCGGAGAGCAAACGCACGACCCGATCGACTGCATCCGTGACGTCGAACTGAACCTTCTTCGGCTTGGAGGGACGCGAGAACGAGAAGAAGTCATCGACTATCGTCGTGACCCTCTTCGTTTCGTCGACTATCCGCCGCACGTGCTCCTTGCGCGGGTCGTCGTCCTCGAACGTTTCGGCGAGCACCGACGCAACGCCGCTTATGCCTGCCACCGGATTCTTGATCTCGTGAGCCACACCGGCGATCACTATGTTGAGGGCTTCCAGCTTCTCGAGCCGCTGCATGTGACTCTTCAGCTCCTCCATCTCGGTGACGTCCCGAAACAGGACGATGTGGCCGTGTTTGCCGCCGTGGAAGTGGTCGATTTCGGATACTGAGTAGCCGAAGGAATGGTCGCGGCCCTCGGAGGACTTGTAGTGTGCGCGCCTCTGGGAGCGTTCGATGCGTCGTCCGACAGTGTCCAGATCCTTCGATACACGTCTCGTACCGCCGTGTGGCGTGCGCGCACGCGGGGGGAGCCGATCTGCTTGATCGAGCTCGAACCCGAACTCGGTCACGTTGCGCCCCTCGATCTGTCCGGCAGGCATGTTGAGGGTGCTGCTGGCCGACGGGTTCGCGAACAGGATCGTGCCGACGTCGTTGGCCGCCAGAAGCCCCGCGTCGATCCCCTCGAGCAGATTCTGGTTGAACTCGTTGGCTTCGCGCAGTTGGGCCGTGGCGTCGTCCACCTGCCGCTCCAGGCCGGCATTGGCCTCCTGCAATTCGTCGAGCAGCCGCCTGTTCTCCACGATCAGACGGCGCCTTTCGAGCGCACGTTCGACCGTGGCGGTCATCTCCTGAATCGCGCTACCTTTCGGCAGGAAATCGAACGCGCCGCGTTGGAGAGCTGCAATCGCGTTCTCGACGCTCGGGAAGCCAGTTATCATCACAACAGGGATCGACGGATCTTTCTCCGTCATCCGACTGAGCGCGTCCAGACCGTCCATATCGGCCATCTGGATGTCGAGCAGGATGCAATCGGGGTCCTCTTCGGCTGCCAGCCTCACCCCCTCCGTGCCCTTGTCGGTGGTTACGACGTCGTGGCCGAGGTCTAGGATGATTTCGCCGTACACGCCGAGCAGATCGGCGTCGTCGTCGACGATCAGTACTTTCCCCATGGCGCCAACTCTCCTTGATGCATGCCCAACGCACTACCTCGATGCGTCGGCGTTGTCCGGCCCGTCGCCCGCTCGCCTCAGGCGCCTGGATTCTAGCCACCGAGGCAGGGCTTCGAGCGAACTGGCAACTCTGACGTTGCGGTCGACCATGATCATCAGCGCCAACCCGCACGCGCCGACGACAACGTCGGCTCCCCACATCGCAAGCCACGGCTCGATATGAC
>CAZSJP010000380.1:0-5363 GCA_964606675.1 uncultured bacterium | reverse complement strand
TTCGGAGTTGAATAACCCGGAGATCCAGGCATGGAAACAGGCTGGTAACCGAGTCGTCGGCACCTCCTGTTCGAACATACCAGAAGAGGTGCTCCATGCAGCCGGACTATTACCGATGCGATTACGTGCTCCAGGTATTAAGGAGACCGGGATTGCGGACTCCCACCTACACAGGATAAATTGTACCTACACGAGGTCTGTACTGGAGTTTCTCCTCCGCGGTGAATTTGACTTTTTCGATGGATTTATCGTCACCAATACCTGCGACCACCACCTGCGACTTGTCGGTGAGTTTGAGGATAAGTCGGATATCCCGTTTTTCCACTATTTCCAGATGTACCATACACTCGGAGAAGGAGCGAGGGAATGGCTCCTCCTTGAAATGGAAAAGATGATAGGGTACATTGAAGAATCTTTTGGTATAAAGATCTCTGAAAAGGATCTCCGACAGACCATCTCCGTTTATAACCGAACCCGCCGGCTTATGGCCCGCCTCAATGAATTGAGGAAGAACGACCCACCCCCTTTGAGCGGTGCCGAGTATTTGCGGATTGTCCTGACCGGGATGTCGACTCCCAGAGAATCATTCAACGACCGTCTTGAAGCGTTGTTACCAGAACTCGAGGAGCGCCAATCTGGAGAGGCTGGACAGCCGCGTCTTTTGGTTATCGGAGGAGCCTGTGATTCCCCTGATTTTATTGATTTCATCGAAAGTAAGGGGGCTTCTATTGTGGCGGATGGACTGTGCTTCGGACTTCGCCATTATCAGGGGATAATTGATGAAGAAACTCAAGATCCCTTAAGTGCAATTGCTGATCGTTACCTCGGGAGGATCCCCTGTCCATCAATCATTGACGGATTCGACCATGGCTATGCCATCCTTCGAGATATTATCTCTCAATGGGGAGTGCAAGGTGTGGTCAGCGCTCGGCTCAAATTCTGCGACCACTGGGCCGGCGGTTGCAAGATGCTGAAGGATGCCATGAAGCAAGATAGCGGCCTGCCGATGCTCTGCCTCTCTGCCGAGCACGCGTACAACGACTCGGTCGACGACGACCGGCTGCGCGCGGCCTTCCACGGCGCCACCGGTGGCAATTACGACGCGTGGCTACTCGGCGGCGGCCTCGACGCGGTGTCCACACTCGCGGACCCGGCCGAGTTCCACCCGAACACCGCGAAAATACTTCTCTGGGAGGACCCGCTGATCGGTCTCTGGCAGGCCGACATCGCCGGGCACTCATTCGCCGATGAATACGCGAACCTGGCAAAGGCGCTCGACGAAGCTGCGATGGCCGACATGCACGACGGTTGCCTCGCTTTCCCCGCCCAGGTCGCACGCGTGCTGAGTTTGAAGTGCGACCTGCCGAGCCGAATACGCGCTGCGTACGAAGCCGACGACCGCGTGGCGTTGAAGCGCATCGGACACGTCGGTATCCACGACGTGATCGAGGAAGTGGCAGATCCATCGGAGCATGTGGTTCGCCAAGCACAAGCCGCAGGGTTGGGAGGTAATCGAAGGTCGCTACGGCAGCCTGATCGCACGGCTCGAGACAACCGCGTGGCGGATCGACGAGTACCTCTCCGGATCGCTTCCATCGATTCCTGAGTTGGAGGAGAAACGGGAGCCGGTCTACAACGACAACCCGGCCAAGATAGCGGACCTGAAATACCGTCGGATAGTGACGGCGTCCGCGATCAAGTGAGCCTTCCGACCCAGGCATTGGGCAAGACGTCGGGCGCATGTAGCTCGTCAGGAGACAGGCCGAAATGAAGGTCGCCGCGATCGAGGTCGTACAGAGCAAGGCCCCGGTAGATCTCCCGGAGCCGTGGCGCCCCGCATGGAAGGAGCCGGACACCGCGCCTGTGACATCTCAGGGCTTCGGGTTCTTCCGTGTGCACACCGACGACGGCATCACCGGCATCGGCCCGGCGGGGCCCGACCACAACTCGCTACTCGCGGCGGCTCGGGCTAGTGCCGACCTGATCGGCCGGGAGCCATCCGAGATCGGCAGGTTCTTCGACGTGCACATGCGAGGGCGCGACTCGACCCACGGCGTGCCGTCCTTGTCGGGTATAGAGATCGCTCTATGGGACATCCTGGGCAAAGCGGCGGGGCAACCGGTCTACAAGCTGCTCGGGGCGTGTCGCAACAGGGTACCGGCATACGCCGCCACGGCTCAGCTGCACAGCCCGGCGAGGGCGGCCGAGCTTGCGCTGGAGATCGAGGCCGCCGGCTTCAGGGCGATCAAGCTGCGTTTGCACCGACCCGACCCGGCCGATGACGTACGAGTCGTCAAGGCAGTGCGCGAGGCCGTTGGCTCGGACATGACGATCATGGTCGATGCCAACCAGAATCACACGTCGTGGAGTTACGAGAACTGGTCGAGGCGCACCGCCAGGTTGGTCGCCCGGCAACTGGACGAGCTTGACGTGTTCTGGCTCGAAGAGCCGCTCCAGCGCAGCGACCTCGAAGGGTTGTCCGAGTTGCGGCGGCTTGTCGACGTCAACATCGCGGGCGGCGAGCACGCGAACAACGTCGCCGAGTTCCAGCGGGCACTGGCCGTCGGCGCGTACGACATCCTGCAGCCGGACCTGGTGATCGGGAACGTAGGGATAATCGGCATGCGTGAGACGGCCGTTCTGGCCCGCGCCGCCGGAGTCGACATATCGCCTCACGTGTGCAGCGGCGGCACGTTCGGTATTCTGCTTGCAGCAACCCTGCAGGCGTTGGGGACGATAGGAAACTGTCCCTACGTAGAGTATCCGTACGATCCGCCGTCGATCTCGGTTCGCACGCAGCAGGGGCTGATCGAGGAACCGATCCTGATCGACGAGGACGGGTGCGTGCCCATACCGCAAGCACCTGGTATCGGCGTGACGATCGACGAGGGTTTCGTCAAGGAATACGCATAGCATGGCCCGCGGTTAGCGCTCGTCCGCGGCCCCATACGATACAGTGCGACAGGCTGCAATCTTTCTGAAAGGGAGTCACGTGGCAGACTATCGAGTAGCAATCATCGGCTGCGGCAAGCCCCGCGGCGAGGACGGGCGGACTGGTTTCGCCACGGGACACAACCATGCGCGGGGTTACGTGGCGGCCGAAGGATGCACGATCGTCGCCTGCGCCGACATCGTGCAGGAGAACGGCGACGCATTCGCCAAAACCTATTCGATACCGAACGTATACACCGACTACAACGAGATGCTGGCCGCCGAGAAACCGGACATCGTCAGCGTATGCACGTGGCCCGAGCTTCACGCGCCGATGACAATCGACTGCGCCAAGGCGGGCGTGAAGGCCGTCCATTGCGAGAAACCCATGGCGCCCAACCCACTCGACGCGCGCAAGATGGTGGCGGCATGCGAGAAATCGGGCACGCAGCTAACGTTCAACCATCAGAACCGCTTCGACAAGCGCTGGAACGTGGCCAACGATCTCTTGAAGGACGGGCGTATCGGCAAGCTGGTCCGGATGGAAGGCCACTGGGGCAACCTGTTCGACGTCGGCACGCATTGGATCGACTTGTTTAACATGTACAACGACGAGACCCCGACGGAGTGGGTGCTCGCCCAGATAGACCGAAGCACGGACGCGTCGGCGTTCGGCGTCAACGTCGAGACGCAGGCGATGGTCGAGATGAAGTATGCGAACGGCGTCTACGGTCTGCTGTTCATGGGTGCCGACGAATCCATCGGCGCCGAGCATCGGCTGCTCGGGAAGAAGGGCGTGATCGAGGTCGACTGGCCGGTCGTCCTGGTGCGCGGCAAGGGCGGCAAGAAGTGGGAAGTGCTCGACGGATCGCCGAGCGAGGCTCCCGTGACCGACGGCGTGCTGGAAATTGTCGATGCGCTCAGAACCGGCCGCGAGTCGGCGCTGAGCGCCAAGAAAGCGTATGCTGCCACCGAAGTGATCTTCGCAGCGTACGAATCGAGCCGACGACGAGGGCGCGTCGAACTGCCGCTCGATATCGACGATAACCCGCTGCACAGCATGATCGACGCCGGGCAGATCGGCCCGAGCGAGGCGTAGCGGCATCCAAAGCCGTTCGGGGACTTGAGCGAGATGGATCTTGACGCGGGATTGGTTGGCCACTGGAAGCTCCGAGGCGATTTGCTCGACTCTTCGGGGTCCGGCAACCATGGCATCGGGCACGGTGTCGACCTCGGTTGCACCGGGCCAGGCGGAGCCGAGAACGGCGCTGCGGGCTTCGACGGGAAGGCTTCTTGGGTCGAAGTGCCCGATGCGCTGTCTTTGCGCCTCGGCACGGGCGAGATGT
This sequence comes from uncultured bacterium, assembly GCA_964606675.1. GTDB lineage: Bacteria > Latescibacterota > MWCZ01 > MWCZ01 > MWCZ01 > CAZSJP01. The sequence continues at coordinate 1,086 of CAZSJP010000380.1, read as the reverse complement.
CGATATCGGCCTGGATCAGGACCGACTCGGTGCTCGATGACGCCATCGGCGACGTGGCGTCGAAGTTCGACCCGGCGATAAGGCGCGGTTTCAACTTCGGCGTAATGGACACGCCGGGCGTCGTATACAGCCAGCCGAACAGCCGAAACGTGGCCTTTGGCATCGACGATGGGCGCGCCGACGGGCAGTGGACCGATTGCGGTCGACCCGGCAATTGCATCCATGCGTTCGCTATGTGCGTGTTCGACAACAGCCTGTACGTCGGTACATGCGAGTTCGAAGCGAACGAGTCGGGGCACGTGTTCCGCTACGAGGGCGATGCCCAGTGGTCCGATTGTGGCAGCCCGGATGGGAGCAACACGGTCATGGGCCTGGCGGTGTGGAACGGCTACCTGTATGCCGGCACCGGGTGCTACCGCACGCAAGGTTCGGCGTTGCCCGAGTCGCCAAACCGGAATCCGGGCGGGCGCGTATATCGCTACCTCGGTGACAAGAAGTGGGCCGATTGCGGGAGCCTCGGGTCTGTCAGCTCGGATGGCACGCTGGACGAGAGCCGGAATGCAGGCGAAGCGCACTCGCTAACGGTCTACCGCGATCAGCTCTACGCTTTGCCGAGCTACTCCCACGGCGTGTTCCGGTATGACGGCGACAAGTCGTGGGAGTACATCGGCACGCCGGGCGGCCAGCGATGCATGACGCTCGGCGTGTTCGACGGTTATCTCTACAGCACGGGCAATGGTTACGCCGGAATGTGGCGTTACGAAGGCGGCACCGAATGGTCCGACTGCGGACGACAGCGCGCCGATTGCCTCGACGCCGACGGGCGCCCTGCCGTCGAGTCTCAGGTGTACGGGGCGATCACCTATGAGGGCGACCTCCACGTCGGCACGTGGCCAACCGGGTCGGTGTTTCGGTACGACGGCGGGCGAAAGTGGGTCGACTGCGGGCGGCTCGGCGATGAGCGCGAGGTGATGGGCATGACCGTCTACAACGGCATGCTCTACGCCGGAACGCTGCCCTTGGCGCAAGTGTATCGCTACGACGGCGGCCGGGCCTGGACGCTCACCGGCAGGCTCGACCTCACGC
>CAZSJP010000379.1:0-5373 GCA_964606675.1 uncultured bacterium | reverse complement strand
CGAGAGAGATATTCCGAGCAGATGGAGCAACTGGCGCTCGACGTCGCCATGGCATACGGGGCCGACCTGGCGGACCGAGAGGCCGTGGCGGATGCCGTGAGCTATGCTACGGCAGCCCTGAACGTGGCGCTCGACGCGCTTTCGGGTGGGTCGATGCCGACTGCGGCGGTCTGTGTGCGGGTCTGGGCATGGCACGACCTGTTCCGAGTCGGGCACACCATGATGGAGACCGCCAGAGCAAACGTCGCGAGCCTTGACCTCAAGCGGGCGATGGGCGGCCGAGCATCCCTGTGGCTGGAAGCGGCGCTTGGCCATGAGCGGCGGCTGCTTGTCTACGACGCCGTCACGGGGCGCCACCGACTTCCGAATCGCCTCGCCGACCTCGAACGCCTAGTCCGAGCCGCTGAGTCGGTCCGAAGTACGAGAGTGTGACGACACGTGGCGGCAGGGGCGCGCGCTGACTTGCCGACAAGGAACGCACGTCCGATCTTCAACATGCGCTGCACTCCCGCACACTACCCCCGCGCCTGCCGCTGTGCAGGTTCTTCTCGGAGAATGCAATGGAATTCGGCAGCAACACGAACGTGATAGTGGAGCGATTGACGCCTAGCCTCGTCAACATATACGGCGCCGCCGATCTCCCTTGCCTCGAAATCGGCGCGCGACCTGAGTTCTTCGACCCGGACGACGACGGGCAGCTCGTGGAACTGGGGGAGCACTTCGACCGGACGGAGATGAGGGCGCACTCCATCCACGCACGGTTTCAGGATGGCTTCACGATTGCGAGCGAGGACCATGCGGTCAGGAGTGCAGCCGTCGAGCAGGCAGGTTGGGCGGCACGCGTGATCGTCGCTCTCGGCGGCAGTGTAGTCGTGGTTCACCCCGGAGGACCGAAAGCCGCTGTGGCGAGCATCGACGAGCTGCACGACCGGATACACGAGAACGCGCCACGCATCGTCGCGTCAGTGGTCGACGAGGGGGCGCGGGTCGCGTTCGAGAACCCGATGCCGAGCAGGTACCCCGATAGCCCGGACGCTCTGATGCAGATAGTCGAACGTTTCCCATCGGACGAGGTGGGCGTCTGCATCGACACCGGGCACGCCAATTGCTCGCCGTGGGGCGCCGAGTTTGTCCGACGGGCTGCCGGCAGGATACTCACGACGCACATGCAGGACAACGACGGCACCGGCGACATGCACATCATGCCGGGCCACGGGAGCATCGACTGGGACGAGTTCATGCGGGCGTTCCGCGGAGCCGGCTACAGTGGGCCGTGGGTCTTCGAATGCGGCAAGGTGGGGCTGCCCGTATTCGACCAGGCACAGGCCTCCATGGAGCTTCTGCGCGGCGCGTGGGATCGGGCCGGCAGCTAGCTCGCGCGCGCCCGAGCACTCCCTGAGATAAGCTTCATTATCGGTTCTTGCAAGGGCCGGCAGCTAGCTCGCGCGAGCCTGAGCACTCGCCTTGAACCCGTCGACGAACCGTGCAGTCATATCGAGATACCGCGTCCCATATTCGAGCGAGTCCTCGATGTGCGAATGCTCCGCCAGTTCGTTGAAGCTCGTAACGTGGAGCCACTCCGGCCGCGAGGCCATGGCGGCGGCAAACGTCTCCCAGTAGAAGTCGCCTTCGTGCCGGTGCCGGAAGTGAAGGTAGTCGTCGCGCTTGAGGCGTTCCGACATGATTCGGTCCTCGAACCCCGGCATCACCGTCGCGTGCCAGCGTCCGGGCCTAGCCTTGCCTGCGTCGGTCAGGTTGTAGGCGTCGACCTCGGCGCGAAGGCCGGTGTACTGCGGCATCACGTTTTCCGTGACCGACAGTGGCGTGTATATGTCGATCGCGTCGAAGCACGAGAGGAACGACACGTCCGGCTGGTTCGTCGCGATGTGGAACGCGTCCAGCCCTTCGGAGCGCAAGCGGCCGAGGAGCCCGCTCCAAACGTCGAATCCGAGCTTCCACGTGTTCCACGAGCAAACCACCGGCCTGCCGTCGGCATGAAGGGCGCGTGGGTCGTTCCGGTACTTATCGATGTAGAACCTGAGCGCCTCGTGGATCGCGTCGGGGCTGTCGGTGTACGCCTCCAGGATGATGGTGCTGCGGATGCCATGCTCATGCCCGATCGTCATCACCGAATCGAGTATGTCGTCCTGATTCGCGCCCTTCCGCGATTCGTTTGCCGGGAACCAGTGCGCGTTGCTCTTGTTGGCCCACCAACTCACCGCCAGAGCGTCGAGCTTCGCGCGGTTGCACTGCCGCATGTGCTCGGTTATCACGTCGGGGTCTTCCGAGTTGTACGGGCCGACTGCGGGGTGGACGTCCGACATGGTCGCTTTGAACCTCGGCGTGTCGGTGCCATCGAACCAGCCTTTCGTGTACCAGATGTAGTAGTACGCCATCGCGATGTGCTCGGTGGCGGCGTCTGGAGTGGACATCGTGTGCTCCTCGCGAGGGTATATTGCTGTGGTCCGTCGGTCGAATCTGGCGCTCTCAAACTTGCGCTTTGAATCCCTCGACGAATCGCGCCGTCATGTCGAGGTATCTCGTTCCGTATTCGAGCGTGTCCTCGATGTGCGAATGCTCCGCGAGTTCGTTGAAGCTCGTGACATGGAGCCACTCGGGCCGCGAGGCCATCGACGCGGCATACGTCTCCCAGTAGTAGTCTCCACCGTGCCGGTAGCGGAAATGAGCGTAGTCGTCACGGTTCAGCCGGCCCGGAAGGATACGGTCCTCGAAGCCGGGCATCACCGTCGCGTGCCAGCGCCCGGGTTTTGCCTTGCCCGCGTCGGTGAGGTTGTACGCGTCGACCTCCGCTCGGACTCGGGTGTAGTTCTCCATCACGGTCTCGGTCACCGACAGCGGCGTGTAGCACTCGAGTGCGTCGAGGAACGAGAGGTATTCGGTTTCCATCTGATTCGACGCGATGTAGAAGGCGTCGTGTCCTTCGCTGCGCAGTTTGTCGGTGATCTCCTTCCAGACTTCGGCCCCGAGCACCCACGTCGCCCAGCACATGACGACGGGCTTGCCCTCGGCGTGGAGCGCTCGCGGGTCGTTGCTGTATCTGCCGATGTAGTACTTCATCGCGTCGTACAGCCCGTCGGCTTTCAGGCCGGCGGCCTCCATGTCGATGCAGCAACGCATGCCGCGCTCGTGGGCTATGGTCATCACGGATTCCAGTATGTCGTCCTGGTTCGCGCCGGCTTCGCTGCGCGGTGTGTGGAAGCGCTTGTTCGGCTTGCCTTTCGACCAGCTCACCGTCAGGGCGTCCAGGCCCGCACGCTTGCACTGGTCCATGTGCTCGCCGATCACGTCGGTATCGTGCGAGTCGTATGGCCCGATGGTCGGGTGGATATCGGACATGGTCGCCTTGTATCGCGGCGTGTCGGAACCATCGAACCAGCCCTTCGTGAACCAGATGTAGTAGTAGGCGAGTGCGAGGCGTTCGGTCGCGGAATCGGGAATGGGCATTTGGCGAGTCCTCGGAAAGGCTGAGATCTTCGGAAAGCCCGCGCAGGATACGAACCGCGCGGCAGAGATTCGAACGAGAATACGTCGGCCGCCGAAGCGTCACAACCCGTCATCGCTCGCAACGACGAGTGCCGGCTGTTGGCGGCCGATGGAAGCGACCGCTCAGGTGCTCAAGCGTATCGTCGTCACGGACATCGGCGCGAGCATCTGTCGCGATGTGCCGTCAGACAGCGCGCATGCGGCCTCGATCGGGCATACGACGGGGTTCTCGCCCGGATCGTTCTCGGCGTTCGCGGCAGGGCCTGTCAGGACTGCCGCCGTCGCGCCGACGACGCTCTTCCCGGCGATCTTCACAACGCACTCGATCTCCCGATCGGGACGTCGGTTCACGACCGAGAGGAACACGCCGTCAGGTCCCGATGAGGCCGACGCGTCCACAACATGGGTCGATCGGGCCTCTCCGTCTTGGTCGTAACCGGCGTTCGGGCCGTCGACGTCCGTGACGAGCGCCGTGGCCCCCATGTGCGGCCGGAACATGTCGTACACGTGGTAGGTCGGCGTGAGGGCCATCTTCGGCCCGTCGGTGGTGATCAGGCATTGCAGAACGTTGATCGTCTGGGCGATGTTGGTCATGCTCAAGACGTCGGCGTGCCTGTGGAACATGTGGAACGAAGACGCGGCAAACAGAGCGTCGCGCAGCGTGTTGGGTTGGAACAGCCCGGTGGGGTTGGTGGCCTGCGGGTGCCACACACCCCATTCGTCGATCGCTACCCCGATCGAGCGATTGCCGCGTGTGTATGCCCGGATCGCCCCGGCGGCGTTCTTCACGTCGTCTTCCATGATGCCGACCGTGCCCATCAAGCGCCAGTACTCGTCGGTCGTGAACGCGGCGCCGTCGCCAGCCTGAACGTACCGGTGAATCGACAAATGGTCCACCATCTCAAGCTCGTCGCGCAACTCCTCGAGGACGGCTTGGTTCCAGATGCCCTCGGTATGGCCGCAGGCGACAAGCTCCCCGCCCTTGTCGATCTGTTTCAGATAACTGGCGTACCTGCGGTATTCCTTCGCGTAGTCGGTAGCGTGGAACCTGCCTCCGCATCCCCAGTTCTCGTTGCCAACACCCCACCACCTCACGCCCCAAGGCTCCGAGCGTCCGCTCTCGGCGCGCATGCTCGCGTAGTCCGTGGAGCCGTCGAAGTTGCAGTATTCCATCCACGCCAACGCTTCCTGCGGAGTCCCGGTGCCCACGTTGAGGCAGATGTACGGCTCGGCACCGATTCTCTCGCACGTCGTGAGGAACTCGTACGTGCCGAACTCGTTCGTATCGAGGTCGTCCCACCACATGTTCCGCCTGGTCGGCCTTGCTTCGTGCGGCCCGACGCCATCTTCCCAGTGGTAGACATCGGCGAACGCGCCGCCCGGCCATCGCACGATCGGCGAACCGATGCGAGCAAGCGCGCCAACCGTATCGAGACGGATGCCGTCGCGGTTCGGTGTCTCGGAGTCGACTCCGACCCATATCCCCTCGTAGATGCATCTGCCGAGGTGCTCGGCAAAGTGACCGTAGACCTCGGGCCGGATCGTCCCGTGGCCGACGTCCGGGTGGACGGTGATCGCTGCGGTCTCGCTCATGTCTCGGGCCCTTCGTGCGGGGGGGCGTCATACGATGGAACTAGGCGGTTCAACTAATTACGCGAGCCTCGAACACGCAACCAAGCCCCTGGACGGCTCGCCTTCCAGTTGCCCCAACCAAGCGCAACGGCTAACATAGTCAGTCGCCCGACGCGCGTCGATGCCGCACACGGAGCAGCAAGGAAGGAAGTGCCGGAGATGAACGACTGGGACAACCCGAGTACCGTCCGGAGAAACAAACGGCCCGGCCACGCGCCGGCGATGCCGTTCGCGGAC
>CAZSJP010000378.1:0-5378 GCA_964606675.1 uncultured bacterium | reverse complement strand
CATAGCATCGCTCTGATGCCCCGTGTGGACAACCTGATGAGAGATCACAACTAGACCTCAGCGCCACAGACACGCTGCAACATGAGATCGACAGTCTCCCAGGCATCGACAGCCTCAAACACAGACCCCAGATTGCCAACGAGGCTGTCGGTGAGCGGATAGCACGCCTGTTCGAAGGGATCCGACTTTCCCCAACTCTGTTCTTCGTTGATCCGTGGGGTTACAGGGGCTTGTCATTGAGATTGGTCAACTCCGTGCTGAAGGACTGGGGTTGCGACTGCGTCTTCTTCTTCAACTATAATCGCGTCAACATGGGGCTCAGCAATGCCGCGGTGAAGGAGCACCTTGACGCTCTCTTCGGGGAAGAGCGCGCAAACACGCTCCGGGCCATGATTCGCAACATGGTACCGGAGCACAGAGAGTATGCCATAGTCAGTGAGTTGGCTCAGGCGCTGCGCGACCTCGGTGGCAAATGCGTATTGCCGTTCCGGTTCGTGGACGAGGCAGGCAACCGCACAAGCCACTATCTAGTGTTCATCTCCAAACACCCTCTGGGCTACGGCATAATGAAAGAGATTATGGCAAAGGAGAGCAGCCATCGGGAGGACGGTGTGGCAAGCTTCGAGTACACTCCGATGCCGCCAGACTATGCTCAGACATCTTTCCTAGAGAAATACGTGCGTCCACTCGACGAACTCGGCGATGACCTTGCGAGGGAGTACCGTGGCAGATCTATGACCGTGCAAGCTATATTCGAGGACCACAACATAGACACGCCCTTCATCTTGGCAAACTACCAAGAAGCGCTGAGGCGACTGGAAGACCAGGGCCGGGTGCAGATAGACCCGCCGAAGGCGCAGCGACAAGTACGCAATGGGGTCGTAACGCTCGCCAAAAACAAAATGGTTGCGTTCCCGTAGCAACAGAGGTCAGCCCATGTCCCTCAACTCACACATAGAATGGACGCACTCGACGTGGAACCCCGTGACGGGCTGCACGAAGGTCAGCGCCGGGTGCAAGCACTGCTACGCCGAGCGGATGGCACGGCGGCTGAAAGGCGCTGGGCAGGAACGATACCGCAACGGTTTCGGCGTGACGCTGCAAGAAGACCTGCTCGAGCTGCCCTTCACGTGGAAGAAGCCACGCGTCGTCTTCGTCAACTCCATGAGCGACCTGTTCCACGACGACGTGCCGCTCGAATACATCCAGCGCGTCTTCAGGACGATGGAACGCGCCGACCGGCACGTGTTCCAGGTGCTCACCAAGCGCGCCGACCGTCTGGCCGCGTTGGCCGACCAGCTTCGCTGGCCAGCCAACCTGTGGATGGGCGTGACGGTCGAGAACGCGGACTACACCTCGCGCATCGACATGCTGCGAACGGTGGATGCACACGTGCGGTTCCTGTCGCTTGAGCCGTTGCTCGGGCCCATCCCGAACCTCGACCTGGCCGGTATCGGCTGGGTGATCGTCGGCGGCGAGTCGGGGCCCGGTGCGCGGCCGATGGAAGCCGACTGGGTGCGGGACATCCGGGCGCAATGCACCGACGCGGACGTACCGTTCTTCTTCAAGCAGTGGGGCGGCACGAACAAGAAAGCCCGGGGCCGCGAGCTTGACGGCGAGACCTACAGCGGCATGCCTCGGCTTCCGGAGAGCGCGCAACTGACCCTCACCGCAGCATAGCCCACCGGTCGGCCGCCCACCGAGTGACACCCAACGCTTTCATCGGACGCGATCCGTGTGCGATATTTGATGGTCTGTCGCGTGCGGTCATCCGCACGAGGGTGGCACCGTACCAACCGTGGCGACCGATCTCACCGAAAGAGAATCGATGATGACTGGCAACGAGCTTCGAGCCGGATTCCTGAAGTTCTTCGAGGAACGCGACCACCGCGTGGTGCGCTCCTCTCCGCTGATCCCGAACGACGACCCGACACTGCTGTTCGCCAATGCCGGGATGAATCAGTTCAAGGACATCTTCCTCGGCCGGCAGGAACCCGAGTTCAGGCGCGCCGCCTCGACGCAGAAGTGCATCCGCGCCGGCGGCAAACACAACGACCTGGAAGACGTGGGCAAGGACGGTACGCACCACACGTTCTTCGAGATGCTCGGCAACTGGTCTTTCGGCGACTACTACAAGGCCGAAGCTATCGAGTGGGCGTGGGAGTATCTTACCAACGTGCTCTCGCTTCCGGCCGATAGACTCCGAGCCACCGTCCATACCTCGGATGACGAAGCGGAGGATCTCTGGCTGAAGATCACCGGCATGCCTCGCTCGCACGTCAGCCGGCACGGCGACAAGGACAATTTTTGGGAGATGGCCGACGTCGGCCCGTGCGGTCCCTGTTCGGAGATACATCTCGACCTCGGCGACGCCCGAGGCTGCGGCGAGCCGGACTGTGGCCCCAACTGCACGGCCTGCGAAGAAGTGCACGACTCGCGCCATATCGAGCTATGGAACCTCGTCTTCATGCAGTACTACCGCGACGAGGAGCGCATTCTCACGCCGCTGCCCGAGACGCACGTCGACACCGGCGCCGGCTTCGAGCGGCTGGTGGCAGTGGTGCAGGAATCCGGCTCAAACTACGACACCGACGTCTTCATGCCGATGCTGCGGGCGGTCGAGGAAGTGTCGGGGCGAGAGTACAGCACCGGCCCCGAAGGCGTGCCCCACCGGATCATCGCCGACCACATCCGCTCGCTGACTTTGGCGATCACAGACGGTGGCTTCCCGTCGAACGTCGGCCGCGGTTACGTGCTCCGGCGCATACTGCGCCGAGCGGGCCGCGCCGGGCGGCAACTCGGTCTCTCCGATCCGTTCCTCCACACGCTGGCCGGCTCCGTCGCCGACGCGATGGGCGAAGCATTCCCCGAGCTTGGCGAACGCCGAGGCCACGTCGCCACAGTGATTCGTCGCGAAGAGGAACAGTTCGGGCGAACGCTCAACAGAGGCATCGATCAGTTCGAAGTGATGGCGTCCGGGCTCGAGACGAACGGCGCGGCTATCGTGCCGGGCGACCAGGTCTTCCGGCTGTACGACACGTTCGGCGTCCCGGTCGACCTGACGGCGCTCATGGCCGAGGAGAAGGGACTTGTTCTCGACACGGACGGGTACGATCGGCTGATGGAAGAGCAGCGCGAGCGTTCCCGCGCCACGACGAAGTTCGACGGTGAGGGCATCTCGGTGAGTGGCGACCTGAAGAGCGAGTTCGTCGGCTACGAAACTCTGGAGACCTCCGCCGAGCTGATCGGCTTCCTCGACGGAGGAGCCAATGCGCCCGACGCGATCGTGCTCGACCAAACGCCGTTCTACAGCGAATCCGGCGGTCAAGTCGCCGACGTGGGCACCATCGGCAACGACGCGTTCGAGTTCGCCGTCGAGGACGTGCAGAAGCAGGGCGACGCGATCGTGCACCTCGGCAAGCTCACGCGAGGAGAGCCGGTGGTTGGCGCCGCTGTCGATGCGACCGTGGATGCCGAGCGCCGCGGGCACGTCGTTCGCAACCACTCCGCGACGCACCTGATGCAAGCGGCGTTGCGTAGCGTGCTGGGCGATCAGGTGCATCAGTCCGGTTCGCTAGTCGCGCCTGAAAGGCTGCGATTCGACTTCAGCTACGACCAGGGCGTGACCGACGAGCAAATCGACCGGATCGAGGCGATCGTGAACGACCGTATCCGCGCGAATCTGCCGGTCGACACTCGCTACTCGGGCCTCGACGAAGCCCGCGAAGCGGGCGCGATGGCGTTGTTCGGCGAGAGATACGATCCTGTCGTCCGCGTTGTCGGCGTGGGCGATTTCTCGATGGAGCTTTGCGGCGGCACGCACGTTGGCGCCGTGGGCGAGATCGGCGCGTTTCGCATCGTGGGCGAAGGCAGCGTCGCCGCCGGCACCAGGCGTATCGAAGCCGTGACGGGCCTCGGCGCCGAGGAACTGGCGCGCGACGAGCGCAGGCAGTTGGAGCGGCTCGGGTCGCTCCTCAAGGCCTCGTCGAGCGAAGTCGAAGACAGAGTGGCGGCGTTGGCCGCCCGGGTCCGTGAGTTGGAGCGCGAGCTTGAGCAGGCGCACCGCACGTCTGCCGGCACCGACGTCGACAAGTGGATTGCCGAGGCCGGCGTCGTAGGCGACGCGAAGCTACTTGTGCGAGTGACCGAGATGTCCGACGTGAAGGCGTTGCGCGCGCTAGGCGACTCGTTGCGCGAGAAGCTTGGTACGGGCGTTGGCGTGTTGGTGAACCGCGACGGCGAGAAGGCTCTGCTTACGGTGCTGGTGACCGACGACCTGGTCGAGCGTGGCATCAAGGCCGGCGATCTGGCCAAGGAACTCGGCGGGCTGATCGGCGCGCGCGGCGGCGGCAGGCCTCATATGGCGCAAGCCGGTGGTGGCGACTCGGCGCGGATACCCGACCTGCTCGCCAAGGTACCGGATCTGGTCGCCAACGCGCTCAACTAGCCAACCCCGCCATGCACTCGTGCGCGCGTGGCATGGCCGACATCCCTTCGGATGCAGGAGTTCTATGAAGGACGCACTAGTTCTGCTGGTGTTCTGGGCCATGCAGATCGTGGCCGCGGTCTCGTTCAAGTACGGTAGCACGGCTCCGGCTCGATGGCTGCCCGGGTTCGTCGTCGGCAATCTGTTCGGCGCGTCGAGCATCTGGTTCATGATGATGCTCTACAAGGTCTGGCAGCCGCACGTGGCGCTGGGCATCTGCGTCGGCGGCGCTTTTCTGCTCGGACAGGTGGCGCTGGCACTGTTGTTTCGGTCGCACATATCGACGTTGCAATACGTCGGCCTGATGGCGATCACCGGCGGGATGCTTTGCCTCGCCTTCGGGGGGAGAGCTTGAGCACGCGGCTATCTACCCCAGCGGTATTCGTCATATTCTGGGCCATGCAGATGTCGGCAGCGCTGGCGTTCAAGTTCGGCAGCGACTACGAGCTGTATTGGGTCGCCAGCTTCGTCATCGGCAATGCGCTCGTGATGGCGAGCGTGTGGCTGATGATGATACTCTACCGCAGGATGCATCCGAACGTGGTCCTCGGCGTGGGCTTCGGCGGGGCGTTCCTGTTGGCGCAACTGAGTATCGCGGTGGCGTTTCACTCGGCGCTAAGCGCCGTGCAGATGTGCGGCGTCGGCGTGATGGCGGCGGGCATCGCGGCTCTGGCGCTAGGCGGCGAACGCGGTCAGAGCGCTGCATGAACGCAGAGCTTTTCCTCATCTACTGGGCCATGCAAACCGCGGCGGCAGTCGCCATCAAATACGGCAGCACGTCGCCTCGGCTTCGGATGCCGGGTTTCGTCCTCGGCAACGCGCTCTCGGCAACCAGCATCTGGTTCATGATGGTCGCCTACCGGACGATGCATCCGAACGTGGTGCTGGGCGT
>CAZSJP010000377.1:0-5383 GCA_964606675.1 uncultured bacterium | reverse complement strand
CCTGACGGTTGCACGGTGGGTTTATGTGCTCATATGGCAGTTGTGCCGCCAAATAGGCAGGTGTTCCTCCGGGCCGACAACGTCATCCCTCGGCGGCCGGCGGCGGAAGCGGCAGCTTCGGTTCCTGGTTATCGGTCTGAACGCGTCGAGTCTTGCTGTCGACCGGCGATATCTCCGGAATAGGCTGAGCGCCGCCGGCGCCCAACTCGGAGAACCTGCGAGCCGACACGAGCACGCGGTGTTCGAGCGAGCCCACGGTCTCGTTGTAGGCCCCCACTGCAGTGTCGAGCCCGCGTCCCATCTTATCGATGTGTCCCGTGAGGACGCGCAGACGCTCGGAAAGCTCGCGCCCGATATTGCTGATCTCCTGTGCGTTCTCGGCAAGCTTCTCCTGCGTCCATCCGTAAGACGCGGCTCTCAGTAAGCCGATCAGCGTCGTCGGAGACGCCGGGATCACTTTCTGCTCGACGCCCCGCTCAATCAGTGAAGGGTCGGACTCCAGCGCCGCACTGAAGAACGCCTCGCCGGGCAGGAACATCACCACGAAGTCGGGTGTGGGCTGGAGGTGGGTCCAATACGCTTTGGCGCCGAGCGCGTTCATGTGATCGCGCATATGTCGGGCATGGGTCTCCAGGTGCCCTCGTCGGACCTCTTCGTCCTGCTCGTCGATGGCATTGAGGTATGCCTCGAGCGGCGCCTTCGCGTCGACGACGATGCTCTTGCCGCCCGGCAGCTTGACGATCATGTCGGGGCGCAGACGCCCGTCATCGGTATCCACGGATTCCTGCTCTGTGAAGTCGCAGTGCGCCAGCATTCCGGCAATCTCGACGACGCGCTTTAGCTGTATTTCGCCCCAACGGCCCCTGACCGTGGGCTTGTGCAGCGCCTGGACGAGCCGCGTCGTCTCGTCTCTCAGCTGAACCTGCGTGCTCGATAGGGCGCCAACCTGTTCAGTGAGCTTGGCGTACGCTTCCGAGCGAAGTTTTTCGATCTCGCCGATACGCGCGTCGACCTTGCCGAGGGACTCTGTCACCGGCTTGACAAGCTCTTCGACCGCCTTCCGGCGCGTCTCCAAATCGCCCTTCGCTCCGTCCTGAAACTTTTCGAGCTGGGTCTTGGCAAGTTCGAGAAACGACTGGTTGTTGCTCTTCAGCGCTTCGGCGGAGAGAGCCTTGAACGCATCGGAGAGCTGCTCCTGTGCACGCGTGAGAAGCGTGGCCTTTTCCTCAGCGGCCTTGCGCTCCTCCTCCTTGCGGGCGGTCAGTTCGGCGATCTGCTCTTTGAGCCTGGTGTTATCCTGCTGCAGCTCGGAATTCTCCCGCTCGCGCGCTTCGCTCGTCTTGCCGAGGTCTTCGATCCGGTCGTCCTTGGCCCGGATACGCTCGGTGAGAGTCGCGAGCTCCGACGCGCCGTCACCGGCGGCGTCCTGGCGAGCGCGGGCGACTCTTCCGCGCACGACCAGCAGGCAGGCTCCGAACCCCCCTGCCAAGCCGACGACGAAGACTGTGACCGCCAGGAACGTTTCCATAGCTTCACCCGCGGATCGAGTTGTTCCTGGCCCACACCATCCGTACGGACGATCTATGATTGCGACGCTTGACGATCACACCCTCACCGTCTTCGATCTACCGCCCCGCTTCGCCGCCGCCAGTTGTTCCGCCTTGGCGCGGGAAGCCGCAGTCTCCAACCGCTCCTGGCGGTCGTGCCAGGCCATCACCAGAGCCGACGCGATGTAGATCGACGAGTAGGTTCCTACCAGAACCCCGACCATCAGCGCTAGAGCGAAATCCCGTAGGATCTCGCCGCCCAGAATCTGCAACACCACCACGACGATGAGAGTCGTGCCGGAGGTTATCAGCGTTCGGGAGAGAGTCTCGTTGATGCACTTGTCCAGGATATCCTGGTAGCTCAGCCGCTTGTGTTCCCTCTTCAGACCCTCACGAATTCGGTCGAACACCACGATGGTGTCGTTCAGCGAGTACCCGACTATCGTGAGAACCGCGGCGACTACGGCCAGCGTTATCTCGTGTCGAATCAGACTGAAGACGCCTAGCGTGAACAGCACGTCGTGGAACAATGCCGCCGTCGCCGCGACTGCGAATGCTCGCTCGAAACGGATCGACACGTAGGCCAGGATGCCCAGAAGAGCGATGAGAACCGCCCACACGGCAGATCCCTTCAGTTCGCTGCCGATCTTGGGGCCGACCGATTCCGCGTTCAGCACCCAATCGCCGGTAGTGCTGTTCGGGAACCGGGCGGCGAGGTGCGCGCGCAACGCACGGTCTATCGTCGCGGCGTCGATCTCGGGGAACTGCTTCACCGTAATCAGTATGTCCGTCTCGCGGTCGACAGTCTTGATCTCGCTACGAGACAGGTCGAGCTCCTTGCCTGCTACGAAGACATTCGAGAGTGAGGACCGCACCTCCGACATCTCTACCGGCGGGTTCAGACGAACTTCGAGCCTTGTGCCGCCGGAGAAGTCGACACCCCAGTTGAAGCCCACAACCGTGATCAGCAGGATACTTACGACCATCAGCACGCCCGACGTTGTCAGCCACGCGTTCTTCATGCCCATGAAACGGAAGTTCGTGCCTGCGATGAACGAACGCCCTATCGACAGACCTCGGACCCTGCGTCCGGTGAGCCAGTACTCGTAGATCATGCGCGTCACGAACAGCGCCGAGAACACGCTCGTGAAAATCCCGATACCCAGAATGAGGGCGAAACCGCGAACGGGTCCGCTTCCGTACTGGTATAGCACGGCGGCGGTGATGAACGTCGTTATGTTGGCGTCCCAAATCGCCGTTGCCGCTCGTTCGTACCCAGCCTCGATCGACGCCCGCGCCGATTTGCCGGTGGCAAGTTCCTCTCGAATACGCTCGAAAATCAGCACGTTGGCGTCGACCGCCATGCCGATCGTGAGGAGCAGACCCGCGACGCCAGGCAGCGTCAGCGTGCCTTGCAGCCCCGCCAGGCATGCCATCAGCAGCACCATGTTGATGCCGAGGCCGGCGATCGCCACTCCGCCGGCGATCCGGTAGTAGCCAAGGATGAACAGGATTACGAGCGCGCCGCCAATCGTCATGGCTATCTTGCTCGACTCGATAGAGTCGGCGCCCAACGACGGTCCGACGTAGCGCTGCTCCTGGATCTCTACCGCGGCCGGCAATGCGCCGGACCGGATCGCGATGGCCAGGGTTCTGGCCTCCTCGCGATCTTCCATGCCGCTGATCTCCGAGCTGCCGTCCCTGATGTGATCCTTGATCGTGGGCGCGCTGTAGACGATGTCGTCCAAGATGATGGCTAGGCGTTCGCCCACGTTCCTGCGCGTGATATTCGCGAAGACGCGAACCGAATCCGACTTGACGGTGAGCTTGACGATGGACCGGCCCGCTTGCTGCAAATCGAGGCCCGAGCTCTTACCGACGCGTGCATCCTCGACGCTTGCGCCAGTCATCTCCGAAGCGGACGCGAGGTAGTGAAGCGGGAAGGCGAGTTCGCGACCCAACGTCTCTCCCTTGCCGAAGATGAACACGCCCACGCGCGGGATCAGCCCTGGGTTCCGCTCTTTCACCAGCGCGAGGATCGCCTCGGCTTTGGGGCGATTCACCAGCGAGACGTAGAGGTCGCCCCCTTGTCCGCCCTGCATCAGCCCACTCAACGACGCAACGCCCCGCAGCGGGTTGTCGTCCGTGACGTCACCGACAAGCGCCGCCGTGTCGGCGGCAGCCTCAGGCTCGAATCCTTCAGGGGCATCCGGTTCGAACGCACCGGACGAAGCGGATTCTACTTCCTCCGCAGCTTGCGAAGTCGCGTCCGTCGAGAGCCCTGCATCGCCCAGCGCAGCCTCGGCGCTGTCGTCGACGGCGAATACGGCATCTCCGATCAGCCTGGGAAGCGCAGCGTCGATCCGTCGGATTATCTCGTCGCGTTCTGCAGTCGGGCGCATGAGATTGAACCGCAACAGCGCGGTGCGGCCCACGAGATTCATCGCGGCTTCAATGTCCTCGAGCCCGGGAAGCTCTATTATCAGGCGCCGCTCGCCGATCTTCTGGACGTTGGCCTCCGATACACCGTACTGGTTTACCCGCTGCTCGATTACGCGACGAGCACCCTCGACGGCATCGGTGAGCTCCGAACTCTCCAGTTCATTCTTCGGATCGACCTCCAGCACAAGGAACACGCCGCCCTGCAAATCGAGCCCGCGCTTGATGGCGGTGGCCTGCAACTCGTCGAAGCGCTCCTTATCGGAGATCTGAAGAGAGTGCCGCTGCTCTTTGTCCATCGGCCAGTATTGGAAAGTGGGATAGAGCTTGTACGCAGCCCAGCCCAGCAGTACAACTACCAGTGCGATCTTGATTATCAGCCCGCGATCCATGCGTGGCGACTCCTTATGGTGCTCTCGCTTCGTCGAGACGTGCGTCGGTACGCACTCGGTCCACAAGCGTTCGCATGTCGGCAACGGCCTGTTGAAGACCGATATAAACCGCACGCGCTATGATGGAATGCCCTATGTTGAGTTCCACGACTTCCGGTATTCGCGACACGCCGGCCACATTCTGATACGTCAGGCCGTGGCCGGCATGCACCTTAAGACCAAGTTGGGACCCCAGTTCCGCCATCCGACGTAGACGCTTGAGCTGCTCGGCGCGCTCACTGCCGGCAAGGTTCGCGTATGTGCCGGTATGAAGCTCCACCGCGTCGGCGCCTATTGCGACGGCGGCCCGCACCTGCGGCTCGTCAGGGTCGATGAACAGCGAAACGTCGATCCCGCTGTTGTGAAGGCGTTCTGTTGCATCTGCGATTCGTGCCTCGGACGCCGCCGCGTCAAGTCCGCCCTCGGTCGTCACTTCCTCGCGGCTCTCGGGGACCAGGCAGGCGATGTCCGGGCCGATTCGGCACGCGACGTCGAGCATTTCGGCCGTGACGCCCATCTCCTGATTCAACGGCAGTTGGCTCACGCGACGCATCGACTCAAGGTCCCGATCGTTTATGTGCCGTCGGTCTTCACGGAGGTGTATGGTGATCTGGTCGGCTCCGCCCAGTTCCGCAAGGATAGCCGCCTGAACCGGATCCGGCTCGGTCGCCATGCGCGCTTGCCGAACCGTAGCGACGTGGTCGAGATTGATACCAAGACGCATGGACTCCATGCACGCAACTCCGACCCCTGAATAATGGAACAGACCAGAACACTATAAGATAACGTTTGCGAGGCACCAGATCAAACCACTCGGCACGCCAACGCCCCCGGTGTTACGGGAAGTGCGTTCGGTCGCCGGAGGGGGGCTCGTCGTCGTGCCGGGTCACGAGCCGGCAGCGTCCTGCGCCTCGTCGTCCTCTTCCTCTTCCTGTTCTCTCAGTTTCCGGCGGGCCTTGGCTCGCC
>CAZSJP010000376.1:0-5396 GCA_964606675.1 uncultured bacterium | reverse complement strand
CAATGCAAACGCTACGACTCACCGAGGACAACGTCCTGACATTGCACATCTAGGCAACAGCACGCCTTCAGCGCCCTCGATTCGAGGAAGTCGCCGCTCGACTTTGAGTCGATGTACGCCTGGATGACGTGGCGAATGAGCCAGTCGTGGTTTGCCGCAACCAGTTTCGGGTAGGCTGATTCGACGAACTCCCTCGTGTGTCTCCCGTCGGGCGACCGCGGGTCGATCGCGAACAGGGGGCCGAAGCCCTTCGTGATGCTGTCTCTGCAGACACTTGCCGTAGCAGCACCGTCGTCGGACAGGCAATCGTAGTACACCCAGGTGACCCAAGTGCCACTGGCAAGGCTCAGCAGCAAGCACAGTTCGTCCGCCCGCGCCTTCGCGTCGCTGATGCAGCTTTCATCGGAGATGTCGACCACGATGTCGGCCAGAACACCTACGCCAGAATGCTGCTTCAGCTCTTTGAGAGCGGCGCTGTAGGCCTCAAAGTCGTCGTCGTGGGGCCGGATCCTATAGAGCTGGCCCTCGATGCGAATTGGGAGCTCTCTGGTGCCGCAGAGCTTGCCCCCCTTCTGGAATTCGTAACCAGTCAGTTCCGGCGAACTCCAAGTTGGCGAGCGCGAAGCGGAGTCGGCTGGGGTTGTTAGCGTCAACTGCCTGGATGCTGACCTCTTCGTTGCACCGAAGGTGGTACCGAACGGTCGCCTGCCCCGTGGCCGCGTCGAAATCCCAATGCGGCTCCAGAAGCACCGCCGCCCGGACGACAATCTCCAGGCCATGCGCTGTTGCTCCCACCAGACTGGCGAAGCTCAGCGCCTCAGTCGTCGCCTTCATCAACTCGGGGCTGAAGCCATGGAAGTGGGCTGAGCACCGCAGATACATGCCACCGTCTGGCTCCTGCCAGAAGCGAAACTCGCAAGGGGTCGCACCGGCCCCGTCCCAAGTGATGGTGCCATTCCCGCCAATCGCCTTGATCGCACGCGTGCCGTCTGGTCCATTCACCACCACTGCCTCCCCGCCCGGCACCAACGGCCGAACCACCCCTCACACCGCCGCCGTCACTTCGCGCCACCTACCATACGCGTCTTCCCACGCGGGGACGTCCTTCGGCTCGAACGGCACTATCTCGAACGACTTCCGTACGAGGGCGCGGGCATCCGCGGGCGTACCGACATCGCCGAGCGCCATCGCCTGCACGAGCAGATTGCCGATGGCGGTAGCTTCTGTCGGCCCGGCCATCGTCTGCACGCCGAGAGCGTTCGCGGTGAACTGGTTGAGGAGCGTGTTGGCCGAGCCGCCGCCGACGACGTGCAGCACGTTGATCGGCCCGTGGAGCCGCACCAGCATGTCGAATACGCTGCGATACTTGAGCGCCAGGCTCTCGAATATGCATCGAACCAGCGCAGCCCGTCCCTTGGGGACGGTCTGCTCGGTTCGTCGGCAGTAGTCGCGAATCGCTTGCGGCATGTCGACCGGATTGAGGAAGGCGGGGTCGTCCGGCTCGATCCAGCATGCGAACGGCTCGGACTCGTCGGCCATCTGCATTATCTCTCCGTAGGAGGGCTCGACTCCCTCCTGCTCCTTCCACGCGCGCTGCGATTCCTGCAGGAGCCAGAGGCCGCTGATGTTCTTGAGGAACCGGAATGTGCCGTCGACGCCGCCCTCGTTGGTGAAGTTGCACTCCAACGCGTCGTCGTTGATGACCGGCTCGCGCACCTCGGAGCCGATCAGCGACCAAGTGCCCGAGCTTAGGTACGCCCAGTCGTCGCCGCCCGAAGCCGGCACCGCGGCGACGGCCGAACCAGTGTCGTGCGTTGCAGGGGCGATGACCTCGACGCCCGCCCCGCCCAGTTCGGCGGCAAGGTCGCCCTTTAGCGGACCCATGTTAGTAGCCGGCTGCACTATGTCGGGGAGCATGTGAGTCGGGATGCCGAGTTTCTCAAGCAGTGGCCGCGCCCAATCCTTCGCGCGCGGGTCGTACGCCTGCGTCGTGCTCACGTCGGTGAACTCGGCCTTCGCCTCGCCCGTCATGAGGTAGTTGAAGATGTCGGGCATCATCAGAAGCGTCTGCGCGCGATCGAGGATCCCGGAGCCGGAGCGCGCCTCGGCGAGGAGCTGGAACAGCGTGTTGAGCTTCATGAACTGCAAGCCGGTCGTCTCGAATATCTCCTCGCGCGGTACGATCTCGAATGCCTCTTCCATCATGCCGTCCGTGCGCGGATCGCGGTAGTGAACCGGTTGCTCAATCAGCTCGCCGTCGTCGCCGAGTAGGCCGTAGTCGACCCCCCACGTGTCCATACCGACGCTGCCGACCTCGCCACCCGCCGCATAGACCGCCTTGCCTATCCCCTCGCGCACGGCGCCCCAAAGAGCGTCGAAGTCCCATCGCAGGCGCTCGCCGTCCTCGACGTAGCCGTTTGGGAAACGGTGGACCTCTTGCAGCTTAAGAGTGTCTCCCAGCGAGCCGAGAATCGCGCGTCCGCTGGAGGCGCCCAGATCGAGTGCGATGATGTTCCTTGTCGACGGCATTGCGGTTGTCTCCCAGATGCGTGGTGCTACATCACGTGGCCGGCTGCTCGTCCGGCGTGTCGTCGGGCGGCGAGCCGCTCCGCAACAGGCCGAGAGCGCCGCGCCAAAAGATGAATCCAAAGACGATCAGCGGCGGTATCCAGCCCTCGGCCGCAGTTGTTGCCACTATCCCGACTCGGCTGGCAACGTAGTAGGCGAACAGCAGGAACCCGGCTGCGGCTGCCCTGCCACGAACGAGCCACGCCAGAGTGAGCACTACCGCGGCGTCGATCAGGAGGTAGCTCGTGCGCGGCCCGGTCGAGTGAGTCGCCGCATACAGACTCAGAGCGCCGGCGATTGTCGCCACGATCCACGCGACCTTCACTTTGAGTGCGGCCGATCGCTCCGACGCGTCGCGGCTCCTCGGCTTGCGAGCGCCGAACGAGTAGGACACGAGGCCCGCGGCGCCGAATATCACCGACGCCGGCATGGCGGCGAGCATCGCGACTGCGTAGATCAGCGTCGAGATGTCTTCGACCGAATCGCGCCGCGCTCCGATAATGACTGACGACGCGCCGAGTGCGAAGCCGATCAGCCACGTGCCGACGAGCCACTGCGACGCCATCTTCCAGTCGATCCGCTTCACGATGCTCATCGGGGTGATAGCGTCCGTCATTGGTCGAGGTCCCGACGCAGGCGGCCGACCGCGTCCGATACGCCGCTCTTGGTGAGCATCGCCGCGACGTCTCGGTTCTGCAGGAAGTCGCCGGCCGTCCAGTCTCGAACGTCGATGTACACGCTGTTGAACGTGAAACTCGGCTTCTCGGCAAGGACAATGTCCGAGTCGGTCACGATCAGGGCGTGGCTACCGACGAACCATGCGGCTCCGGCTAGAGCGGCCAGTACGATCAGTCTGAAGAGGAATCGCATGTGTGTCTCCTTCGCACGGCGCCTAATCAGCGACGCTCCCGATCGCGTGTCCTACCATCGCGCACGCGTGTTCAACGACTTCGCGCTGCACCACGCTCAGCAGGTGAATCACGCACGCGGCGGAGATCGCGTAGAGTTCCATGGCGGCGTCGCAGGTGTCCGGGAACGACTCGCCCGACATGCCGAGGGCTTTGCCTTGCACCTCGCTCCAGCCCTCTCCCATCTCCTGTCCGACGAGATGCCACAACTTATTCTCCGAATCGTACAGCACCCGCAGGTGAACGGACAATGTGGGCGCCATCCGGATCGCAAGAACGTCTCGCACGACGGCGGCCATGAGTAGGTTGCCGTTTCCGACGCACCCGACGAGACGATGCACCTCTTCAGCGTAGCCGGATATCTGCCCCGCAACCCAGGCGTCGCACCGCTTGTCGATGGCTGCCCAGTTCCAGGAATCGGCTCGTGCTTTCAGTTGCGAGGCGACTCCATCCGGGTCCCGCACGATCAGTGCGCCGCGCAGCCCCGGCACGACCCCGCCCGCCGCTGCTGGGTCGTGCATGGCTCCTTCGACGCTTTCGGGCGATCGCCAGTAGAGTGACACGAGATGCCCGCCGCGCCGCTTGAGTATGCACTCTTCGTCTCTGCCGATGAACGTCAGATCGACGTCGGACTCGGCGTGGGCTTCGCCTCGAACGTGGCTTCCCATCAACAACGTCGCCATCGCTCCCTGAGCGGCCATCTCATCGGCGAATTCGTGGGCGATCTCGAATACGGCGGGATGGACGTTCATCGCCGATATCCATTCTGTCGCGTGTCGAGTATCCAGAGGGCGTCGCGGCCGCACGCGGTCATTGCTCAGCATATTGGACCTGCGACGAATGAGGTCGGCTCGTCCGAGAAGTACCGGCCTGGGTCTTGAGCGGCTCCTATGCCGGTTCTGCGTCCCAAGATGTCGGATAGCTCGATCTCCATGCCGGCAAGTCGGATCGGGCCCACGCGCTCATAAGGCCGAAACTTGGCCAGCACGTCGACGTCGCGCTTGGGGCCGGGGGTCACTTTCCGGTCGCCTCAAGCGCCTCCGTGAGCTGCATGGTCAGCGCGGGCAGGTCTTCAGTCACCGTGTCCCACACCCGATCCAAATCCACGTCGAAATAGGCGTGAACAAGACGATTTCTCATTCCCGTGATCGCCTGCCAAGGGATGTCGGGGGGGGGTCCTTGCGGCACGCATCGCTCACGTTGGCCGCCGCCTCGCCCACGATTTCGATGCTCTTGACCAGCGCAAGCACTAGCACTCTGTCGCCGTCCAGCGCGTTCCTGGACCGTCCATCCGCGAATGCCAGGGCTTCAGCCGCAGCATCTAGCATGTGCAGCAGCCGCACGCCGTCACTCTTCAGCATATTGGACCTCTGCCGTCGCTACCACTTCGTCGCGGAAATAGCGACTCAGGTCTTGCGGGGTTCTCATGTCGGCCTTGCGCCCCAAGATGCCGGACAGCTCGATCTCCATGCCGGCGAGCCGTATCAGGCCGACGCGCTCGCCGGGGCGGAACTCGACCAGCACGTCCACGTCGCTGTCCGGTCCGAAGCGGTCGGTGAGCACCGAGCCGAACAGCGCGAACGACCGGATGCCGTTGCGTCGGCAGTAGTCGGCCACCCGCTCGCGATCCACTGTGAAGCCCGATTCCATCGCCTGTTCTCCCGGATGGCCGCGCAAAGCGTGGCTGTAGCTAGAACTCGCTGGCCTGAATGCGACTGGTTTGCAGGTTGCCATCCTGCTGCAAGAACAGCTCGATAGCGAACCCCGTCACGTAGTCGCCGTCCATGGCGAATGTGAACTTCGTCTCGGCCTTGTTGTAGCTCGTCTCCGGTCCGAAAAGGTCCGTGTACCCGCGCCAGGTGTGTCCCGCGGCGTACTTGACGCGATACGAGCCGAGGGGCACCCGGGTGGTCACGGTCT
>CAZSJP010000375.1:0-5401 GCA_964606675.1 uncultured bacterium | reverse complement strand
CAAAGGGTTTCTCAAGCGCCTGCTCATCGGGAGCGACCAGCGCAAGCGTGCCGGCTGCGAACAGCCGCGCGCCTGTCGGCCAGCGATCGTTCTTCTCGGGGGGATCGGGGAACGGCAGTGCGGACTCGGCCAACTCGACTGTGTAGCGGATCGCCTTCTCGACGATCGGGTGCTCTTCGTCCAGGCCGAGGGCGAGCGCGCGGTCGATGGCACGCTCGGTGTTGTGGATTGCGTAGCTAGCTTTCCAGTCGCGGCTGTGGAAGCGCCCCCAGCCACCGTCGTCTCGCTGCTCGTCGGCCAGCTCGCGCACGTGGCGGCTCTCATCGACTCGGGCGCGAGCGTCCTGCATCTCATCCGTGAGCGGATCGCGTCGAAGCACCTCACGCATGAGTCGCCAACAGACCACGGGGTCCGGATCGTCGTTGAGGATCGATTCCGCTGCGTCCTCGATATCGCCCAGTGTAGGCATTTTGGCGCCTCCCTCCATCAGACGGCGCCGGACACCTTCCTCACCACGTCGCATATGCCGTCGGAGGTCTCGGCGAGCGTACGTTGGCTCGTCGTGTATTCGTTGAGCTTCGTAGCGGCATCGACGGTCTCGACCCATTCGCGCGGGATACTAGCCGAACCGTTCAGAGCGCCCGCGAGCCCGCCGCTGATGGCCGCAAGGCAATCGGTGTCTCGCCCGAAGTTCACTGAGCCGACCATGCACTCCCGTGGGTCTCCGTTCGCCACACAGAAGACGGCGAAGCCCTTGTTGACGACCTCGTCGGCCATCGACATCGGGTAGGTGCCGGTCGTCCTGTTCCAGACTGCGTAGAAGTCGTCGCGCATGTCGAAGACGTCGGAGTGCTTCGCGGCCATCTCCAGCGCGGTGTCCATCTTCTCGCGAACGTAGTCCGGCGCCGCGCCGCGTATCGCGGCTATGACGCTCTCGACAGTAGCCTCGTCCTTCAGCGCTTCGGCGATCCCCGCGCAGAACCCGGCGGCCCACTGCAGCGCTTCGCCCTCGGCTTTCTGGTAGATGCGGCCGATGTCCAGCGCGTCGGCAGCCGCTTGTTCGGGGTCGCCGGCGTTCATCAGGCCGACGCAGTGCGAGGACCGCGGGAAGGAGTTGACGCCTGGATACGGGGTGGCCTGACCGATCTCTATGGCGGGCACGCCGGCCAATGCCTGCTCCCATAGCGGCTTGTCGCACGGTTCCAGGATCACGCCGAAGTTCTCGCCCCGGAAGTCGCGCCGCCACACTGCGGCTAGGTCTTCGGCGTTGAACCTGTCGCCCTTCTCTATGATGGCGGTTGCCATCATCCGCTGGCGCTCGATGCCGTCTTCGGTCGTCCCCGCAGGACGATTCCATCGCTTGTCGTAGTGCGCGTACGGCATGAGGCCCTCGACCCGGCCGTATTGCTCTCCAATCTGGTCCATGTGCATGCCTTCGACGGCGGCGCCCATGGACGACCCGATCTGCGATGCAGCTATGCACCCGAACATTTTCTCGCGAAGATCCGCCATATCGCCACGTAGCTCCGTCCTACGCTCCACCTATCCGATGGAGCTCCTTTATGCCGTAGTCCATCGACCTGCGCTCAAGCGGGAGACCATCCAAACGTCCGATCACCACCTCCGCCAGGTAGAGCACGCGGCATCCGTCTTCCAGATGCGCGGCCCACGTTCGTTCCATGTTGCCGACGGTCATGTGCAGGTGCGGCACGCCCTGTACTATCATGCCGTCCACTGAGGCCAGCTCCAGTGCACCCTCGATCTCAATGAACTCGTCGTTCGGCGGAAGCGTCGTCACGGTAGTGTAGTGCATACGGCACCTATCGAACGTTCCCATCCCGGAGAGCACTACGCCGTTCTCTATCTCGTGGCGTTCAACGGCGTCGCGAATTCCTTCGAGAAACATGTCGCCACGCGCAAAACCAATGCAGATTACCTCCGCGATACTGCCGTTGGCGATCACATCCATGTTGCGCCTCTTCCCCGCTGATCGCTACGATTCGAGCACTTTGGCTACGGTCGACGACAGATCGTCGATGCCATACGGTTTGCCCATGTAGGAGAGGCAGCCCTCGGGCGGCTCCACGCCTTCCGGCTCAGGGTTGCCGGCGTCGCCCGACGACATGATGACTTTCGCGGCGGGGGCGACCTCCCACAGTCCGGCGCAGATATCCCAGCCGGTTCCGTCGGGTAGGTGGAGGTCCAGGACGGCAAGCTCGATCGAGGCGCCATTCTCGTCGACGATGTCCAACGCATCGGCAACCGACGTCGCCGTCGCCAATTCCTGGCCGAATCCATCGAGCACGACGCCTGCGAGCGTGAGGAGCAGTTCCTCGTCGTCAACGAATAGTATCAAAGCGCACCTCCAAGACGGTCGCCGAAGAACCCCTCGGCAAGTGGGGTGTGTAACGGTGTCAGCCCAGAAGATAGTGGCGTCGGTTGGCCGGATGCCACCCGCCCGCCACCGCGATTCGGTGCTGGTCGGTTGTGCCGCTCTGTTCCCCCGCCTGGTCGTTCGCGTCGGTCCTACGCGTGCTCCTCGCGTTGCCAATCCTCGCGGCGGTACTCGCCGACGCGCTGCATCTTACACTGGATGATCGCGTCCGTCAGATGCATTTCCAAGCTGAACTCGGCCATCAGGGGCGACTTGGTCTCGATCAGATACTCAATCATCTCGACCAGTTCCTCCGTGCGGCAGCCAAGCGCGGGCTTCAGATCCGTGAGCCATGTCAGCGCTATGCGACGGTGCCCCTCGGCCCCTTTTTGTGCCAACATGTTGGCGATACCCACGAGGTGCCACTCGGGAGGGCGGATGCCGTGCGGGGTCGTTTCCAGCTCAACAGCCATGTGCCCGGACGTCCTTTCCAGGTCGAGCGATCTGTGCCGGATGCCCTTCAACGGGCAGTCGGCCAGCGGCGCCATGGTACCGGTGCGGCCAATGGCGTATATTCGTGCAGCAACGGCACCGCCAACAAATATAGGGATCGCGGAGCGATTGCCCACCACCATGCGAGGTCCTGATGAACCCGGATGATAGGAGCGACCTGTACGAGCGGTACATCACGTCCACGATATCGCGCGAGTTGCCATTGCTGAGGTTCCTGACAGTGGTGTGGTACCCGGAGGACGCCGGAGACGAAGAGCCGCCGAGAGAAGCGATCGTCGATTCTCAAGACCCGGATTTCCTACGGCTCATCGTCCGTTCGGTCGCTCTGACCGAGGCGCAGCGACTGATCCTGTCCGGGAGAGGCTTCGGACCTGCGTTCGAGACCGACGACCCAGGGATGGTCTCCTATGAGATCGCTATCGACGGGGCGTCGGTCGACGAGCTTGTGACGTTCGTCGAGTGGGTGTTCCGGAGCGTCTTCGAGGCGCCAGACGACTACGAGCCGATGGTCGTCCCGCTCGACCGAGATCGGGGACCCGACGACAGATCGTCCTGCACCAAGTCCTGTGCGAAGACGGCGGCCTTCATCATCGTCATATTCGTCGTGTTGTTCGTCATCGGGATGTTCGCCGCGTCGAAGTAGCCGCCGGCCCGCTGTCCTCCGCGCGAGTCTTTTCTTACTATTACCTTCTCTGTGTCTGCGCGGCGCGGCAACCGCCGGCACGTCTGCGCGACGTGCCGCGGGCCGCTGATGAAATGCCGCGCGTGTCTGCCGAAGGGGCGGAAAGCCGACGATGGAACTTGCGCTGATCCAGGAGCATCTTGCCGGGTTTGGGCTTGACGGCTGGCTTCTGTACGATTTCGGGGGCATGAACCCCATCGCCGAGGACGTAGCCGGCGTCGGGTCGGGTCTCCTGACTAGGCGCTGGTTCTGTCTTGTGCCAAGCGAAGGCCAACCCCGGTGGCTCGTGAGCCGCGTAGAAGTGGCGTGCTTCGACGGCGTTCCCGGAGAGGTCACGGCCTACACCGGCTGGAAGGCGCTGCCGGCGTCGGTGTCGGAACTCCTCGGCGGCACGTCGAAGGTAGCGATGGAATACGTGCCCAACGGAGAGATACCGTACGTGTCGAGAGTCGACGCCGGAACGATGGAGCTTGTCAGGTCGGCCGGCGTCGAGGTCGTGTCTTCGGCGGACCTGGTGCAGGCATGCACGGTGCGGTGGACTCCGGTGTCCGTCGCGACACATCTGGAGGCGTCGATCCATCTCAACGTCGCCCGTCTGGGCGCGTTCGATCTCGTCGCGCGCGAGATCGGTGCCGGGAAACGAGTCACCGAGTACGACGTCCAGCAGCACATACTCCGGTACTTCGACGCGAACGGCATGGTCGCCGACGACCCGCCCATCGTTGCGGCCGGGCGCCACACTTGCGATCCTCACTATCAGCCAACGTCCTCGTCCAGCGCGGTCATCGGCGAAGGAGACCTGCTTCTCGTCGACCTGTGGGCGAAAATGGACGACAGCGAGTCGGTGTATGCCGACATCACCTGGATGGCCTTCGTGGGCAGCACGGTACCCGGTGAGTATGCTCGCGTCTTCGAAACCGTGGCCGGAGCCAGGGATCTCGCGGTGGAGTTCATACGGGCCTCTGTCGCGGATGGCAGGACTATCCGAGGGTTCGAGGTGGACGACGTTGCTCGTGCTGCGATCATCGAAGCAGGCCATGGCGATCGGTTCGTGCACAGAACGGGCCACAATCTGGGGTCCGACGTGCATGGATCGGGCGTCAACTTCGACAACCTTGAGACGCATGACGCAAGGGAGTTGACGGCGGACATAGGCTGCACGATCGAACCGGGCATCTACCTCGATGGCTTCGGTGTACGCAGCGAGATCGACATTCACATCGGCCCTAGTCGGGCGCAGATAACAACCGTACCGGTGCAGGAACGGATCGAGCCGCTACTGGGGCAGAGATAGCTCGGTCTTCGGCCCCGCGCGGCACGAACGAACCATGCACGGAAGAGGCTCATCTTCATGCTCGAATACCTGCGAGGGCAGACCACGAATATCGACGAGCTGGTCGAGGAAATCCTGCCGCGCCGGCTGACTCACGAGTGGGTGGAGCGGGTGCTTGGCACCAGCACGTACGCTGTCGACGCGGAGACCCTGACCGAGGCGCTCTCAGCCCCGGTGTGGGACTTCCTCGACCGCGGCGGCAAGCGCTGGCGCCCCGTGCTGATGCTGACAAGTGCCGAGGCCGTGGGAGGCGACGCGGATCGGGCTACGCCGCTGATGCCGATGATAGAGCTGATCCACAACGGGACGCTAGTGCACGACGATCTCGAGGACGACAGCGATCTCAGGCGCGGCAAGCCCTGCCTGCACAATCTCTTCGGAGTCGACATCGCCACCAACGTCGGCAGCGCGATGTACTTCATCCCGATGGTCATTCTCTACCGCAAACTCGGTCCGTACACGGACGCTCAGCGGCTCATGATTTACGATCTGGTGATCC
>CAZSJP010000374.1:0-5403 GCA_964606675.1 uncultured bacterium | reverse complement strand
CCCACAGGTGGGAATGCGATTGGGCCAGCGGCCTGTGGGGCACGTGGGACTTGACAGGCCCCGGCGACTTAGGTATGCTGCTGCGATACAGCTTCGTGTACTGCAGATCCGCGTCTTGGTTGGTTGGTGGCAACGGACTAGCTGATCAGCCAGTCGCTGTTTCATGCCCTGGACGGCGGCCCCTCACAGGCCTGCTCGCCAGCGGGCGGTGGCTACAGCCATATGGGGGTCGCAGACGATCTGCAGCCTTGACTGACCGTGCGTGAGTGGCACACTCGGCGCAGCGTTGATCGTGCTAATGAGCCGCATTCATGACGCGCGGTGGGCGCATCGGGCAGGGGGCGGCGATGACCGAGATTTCCCGCGGTGGGCAAGAGCACAGCGCGCGGACGGCTGCGTGACTCAGGTTGGTTTGTGATCGTTGCGGTCACGTTCCACGAGGCTGTCTGGTCAGCCTGGTGGGTTTCGGCGGTACGTGTGGCACAGCAGAAGGGGGCAAACGATGAGAACCAAGGTCTTTCCACTGTATATCATCAGACCGTACGAGCGCGGCATCGTTGAGTTTGCCGGCAAGTACCGCCGCTTCGTGGAGCCGGGGTTTCATCTCCAATGGCCGTTCCTGTGCGTCACGCGTGTGCGCGACGTGCGCGAACACACCATGCATATAGAACCTCAGCAGGTCATCACAAAGGACAACGTAGAGATCGAAGTCGATGGCCTGATCTGGGTACGGCCGGGACTCGAAGCGCGAGACATCCAGAAGACCTTCTACAACATCGACAACTGGAAGGCAGCGGTCCTTCAGTTGGGGAAGACCACCCTACGTCAGGAGTTCGGCCAGCTGACCTTGGACGACAGCCTGACGGCACGTGAACGCATATCCGCCAATCTCCAGTCCATACTTGATGGCATGGTATCCGACTGGGGCCTGTAGGTCTGCAAGCTGGAGATTCGCCTGATCGACCCGCCCTCAGACATCAAGATCGCGATGCACAAGGAGAAGACCGCCGAGCAAGACCGGAGAGCCATGAAACTGCTTGCCACAGGGAAGTTTGAGGCAGCGGAGCAGGAGAAACTGGCGGCAATTGAGCTTGCTGAAGGCAAGAGAGAAGCCGAGATTCGCGTCGCTGAAGGCAAAGCCAAGGCAATACAGCTCGTCAGTGAAGCGGCAGAGAAGTACTTCGGTAGACAGGCCAAGGACCTGAGACAGCTCGAAGTGACAGAGAACGCCCTCAAAGACAATGCGAAGGTGGTCGTGACGGACAAAGGGATCTCCCCGCAGCTGATACTGGGCGATCTCCCTGTTTCTGACGACGAGTAATCGAGCTTCCCCTGGACCTCTCGCGGGGCCCGCCATTCAGCGCTCGAGCCGACGCTGTTCCGCGGCACACGATCCCGTTGCCGCAAACGTTCGCTGTGTCGGCGATCGCCACGACCGGGAATTCTCGGAGAACACTCCCAACGTCCGCGAAGGTCGCCGAGGGCGCCGCCGGACGAAGCTACTCGAAGATCTGGACAGTCGACAGTTCGGTGTAGCCCCGCTTCTGGTCCGTTCCCTCAGCTCGGCAGAACCCGCCGGCAACGATCAATTTCCCAGCAACGACTCCAACGGCCGGGCTCAGTCTCCCCACCATATCCGGAGCCTGCTGCCAGGTCCGGACCGCCGGATCGTACACTTCCACCAGTCGGAAGCAGCCCCAACGGGGTTCGCTGCTTCCCCCGACGGCGTAGAGTCTCCCGCCGAGTGCGGCGGCCGAGAGATACCATCTGCCCGTCGGCATCGGAGGCTCAATGCTCCATTTCCCGGTCGCGGGATCGAAAATCTCGAGCAACCCGACAGCGCCGGACCTGGTCGTCCCCCCGATCACGTGGAGTTTGCCGTCTATCGCCGTTGCTGCGCCGTCGCGCGCCGAGGTGGGCCTGCCCCGCAACTGCGTCCACTCGTCAGCAACGGAGTCGTACACGTGCATCGAATCGCTGGTGACGACGTACATCCTCCCGTCGATGGCTGCAGCTGTTGCCCCCGAGACCGGGTACGGCAAGGGCGTTCCCGCCGCCCACGCGTCGGTCGCAGGATCGTAGATCCAGTGAGTGTCGTAGCGAGGATACTCAGAGTCATGTGTGTTCCCGCCAAGTCCGCCAACCACGTGCATCCGTCCGTCTATGGCTGCAGCCGCAGCGCGCCGGGTGCCAACGGGCATCGCCGCCCGCCGACTCCAGGTGCGCGTCGATAGGCTGAACGCATCGTGTCGAGTGGTCGCGGCTGCTCGCCCCGTCCATCCGTAGGGGGCGTGAGGGTAATGTATGGCGCCGCCGGCCACGAACATCATGCCATCGATGACAACTGTGGCGGCCTGGCTCCTGGCCAGGGGCATGTCCGGCCCCGTCACCCACGTCGTCGGGTACCGAATGACACGCACGACGGCCTCGGCGACGCTTGTGTTGCCCAGATCGTCGGTCACGCGAAGCCGTGCCGTGAATTCGCCGTCGTCCGAGTACGTGTGCGGTGCTTCCCCCGACGAGGTGGATTCCCAGTCGTAGGTCCCGTCGCCATCGAAGTCCCACTCATACTTGACAACGATTCCGTCGCTGTCGGCCGCCGCGCCGTCGAACACGATCTCGACACCGGGCTCGGCCTGATACGGCCCCCCAGGATGCGATGCGGGCAGCATGCCTCTGGTCACCAGCACCTCGGCCCAGCCGACAGTCGCGTTCCCGCAGTCGTCCGTGACTCGCAGGGCGGCCGCATAGGTGCCCTCCGTCGTAAACGTGTGCGACACCTCCGCCGAAGATCCCGATTCCCAGTCGTACGTCCCGTCACCATCGAAGTCCCACTCATAGAGAACCACCACACCGTCGGCGTCCGTGCCGCTTCCGGCCAACACGACATCCCGGCCGGGATAGGCCTTGTACGGCCCGCCAGCGTCGCCCTGCGGGAAGGCCCCGGCGACGACCGTGACGAGCGCCGTGTCCGCCGTCACGTTGCCGTCGTCGTCGGTGGCGAGCAGTGTCACACCGTGCTGGCCTACGGCCTCGTAGGTGTGGGATGCGGTACCCGAGTCGCTCGAAGACCAGTCGAATGTACCGTCGCCGTCGAAGTCCCATTCGTACAAGACAACGTGTCCGTCCTCGTCGGCAGCGGCGCCGGCGAGCAGAAGCTCCCTCCCGCGACATGTCTCGTACGGACCGCCGGCGTCACAGACTGGGGTCAGGCCCATGGTCACGACGACGCGCACCGAGTCGGAGGCCGTATTGCCGTCGTCGTCGGTGACCACGACACGCACGATGAAGACGCCCGGTTCGGCGAACGTATGCCTTAGTACGGGAAGGTCGTCTACGGGCGGTATGCTGTCGCCGAGAGTCCACTGGTAGCCGACTATCTCGCCGACCTCCCCGCCCGCGAGATTGGAGTCGGCCGCAGTCGCGACATAGACGTGCTCGACGTTCACTTTGATCGTGTCGGGCGCGTCGACGATCTCGACGACCGGGAGGTTGGCCGGGTCCGTTGGGCGGAACGGATTGTCATCCGCGCACGACACCAATGCGATGATGCACGCGGCGACCGCCCACGAAACGGGAATCCTTCGCATCATCGCTCACCCTCCTCAGTCAACGACTCCCGACAACTACGCCGATACGGCCAAAAGAACGCCGTCCGGGCCTCGGCGTCAACATGCAGCGCAAGACTCGACGGTTTCGCCCGGCGGAAGCGCATCACGCCCTACTATCTTGTGCTGCAACGACGGTGCGGTTGCGGCAACCCCGACTGTGCTGTAATATTTGTCCCCAGAGCCAGTGAACGACAACCGTGACGATCTGTCGAAGGGACATGCCATGAGCGAGGGAATCATCAACGTCGCCACATGCCAATTCGCGGTAGGTTCGAGCGTGCGACGCAACGGAAGCACGGTACGCCGTCAGATGAAACGTGCGAAGGAACTCGGCGGGGACGTTGTCCACTTCCCGGAAACCGCGCTCAGCGGCTACGGCGGCGCGGACGTTATGACGTGGGAGGGCTACGATTGGGGCGCCCTCAAGGACGAAACCGAACGCATACGGGAATTGGCCGCCAAGCTCGGCCTCTGGGTGATGCTCGGCACCTCGCACCCGCTCAGCGACGGACACCTGCCGCACAACTCCATCTACGCTATCGACCCAAGGGGAAACATCGTCGAGCGCTACGACAAGTGCTTCTGCACCGGCGGCGACCTCCGCATGTACTCGCCCGGCGACCATCGCAGCGTCGTGACGATCAACGGCGTTCGGTGCGGGCTGCTTGTCTGCTACGACGTTCGCTTCCCCGAGATATATCGCGACTACCGCAAGCTCGGCGCACAGTGTATCTTCCAGTCATTCTATAACGCCCGCGCCGACGGACCCGGAATCCACACGAAGATCATGCGGGTAACGGTCCAGGCACGCGCGGCGACTAACTACTTCTGGATAAGCGCCAACAACTCGTCGGCGTACTACGGGAGTTGGCCGAGCGTGTTTGTACAGCCGGACGGCACACTCGCCGCTTCGTTGCAGTTCAACCGCGCCGGCGTGATGGTGAACACCGTCGACACAACCGTAGGCCTTTACGATGCATCCGGTGGCCTCCGAGACAGAGCGATGAACGGGGTCCTCCACTCCGGCGAGACGGTCGAGGACCCACGGTCCAGAGATCGCACCTGCTTGTAGCGGCCGCCCCCCGGGCTGCGTTCCGGCGTTACATTAGGGAACCGACCGTACGTCGCGATCGACACCGGCATCGGACGAGGGGAGATATCGCCATGGGACGCACGCAGGCTATCGCCCGGACAACGGCATTCGCTGTGGCCATCGGCTGCATTCTGTGCGCTTCGGGGTGCGATAAGAAGGACCCGTTCAGCCCAGAGGGGATGATATCCGAGCACCCGGGCCCCAACACGCCGCTGGCGGCGGACAACATAGACAGCGCGTGCGTCGTGATCCTGGCCCACATGACCCAGGCCGCGAACCGAGCGAACGAGGCGGTGGAGATGGACGACGCCGGGTCATCGGCGACAGAAGGGGAGAAGGTTCCCGGACTTGTATCGGGGACCGCGCAAGTCACGAAAATGACGGCGACCCTCGGCTTGTCGGGCTTCTCGTTCACATTCAAATACGAGTTCGACGACTTCTCCGACGACGGCGTGCTCTACCTTGGCGGGAGGATGACGCGCACAATCTCCGACCTGATGTTGTACGCCGAGAATCCGGGCGAGTTTGGCATGACGGCCGAGGTGGCGGTGGCCGGTGAGTACAGCGGGGTCGCCTCGATGGACTACGCGGCCCAGTTCAGCGACACGGGTGTCACCGCGACGTTCGTTGTCACGGTAGACGGCACCGAATACGAGCCGGATTTCGGTGAGAACAGTGAGGAGAAGCTGACCGTCCTCC
>CAZSJP010000373.1:0-5419 GCA_964606675.1 uncultured bacterium | reverse complement strand
GCGGATTATGATTCCGCTGCTCTAACCAGCTGAGCTACGCCGCCACGCAAACTTAAAGTATACGGCCGCGCGGCGATCTGGGTCAACAGACGGTCTGCCGCTTTGCGGGACGGCGCTGCCTGAGATGTGGTGCTTGTCAGGATTGCATCTTGCGCTGCGACCGTCGCAGGAATGTCGGCACTCTTACGTCGGGCGATGCCCCGCCCCGGCCGTCGCCGGCGGTGCCATCCTCGGCGCTGGCCCGAGCCGCCGCCTGCTTGGTTTCCGCATCGCGATCGTACGTCGGTCTCGTGAGGTCGACCTCCGGTGTCGTCGGCGACTCCATCGCGGCAGCGTCTTGTGCGCCGATCGCCAATTCCTGCTGCATCAGCTCTTCACGGTGCTCTTCCAGCAAGTCTGCGTCGAGGCCGCCCTCGAAGCCTGTGGCGATCAGTGTGACCAGAAGCTCGTCCTCCGACATTTTCTCATCGATCACGATGCCGAAGAACACGTCTGCGTCTTCGCCGGCCGCATTGTTGATCTCGGTCATGGCGCCGGCTGCGTCTCTCTGGGTGAGTCCCGGGCCGCCGGTGATGTTCACGAGCAAGCCCTTCGCGCCGGCGATGGAGACATCCTCGAGCAGTGGGCTGGCAATGGCTTGGGCGGCCGCTTCGGCGGCACGTTCACCGCCCTCACCGCGCCCCACGCCCATTGTTGCGTTGCCGCGGTGCGACATGACGGACCGGACATCCGCGAAATCCAGATTCACAACGCCGGGGACGAGGATTATGTCCGTGATCCCCTGGACGGCGTGACGCAGGACGTTGTCTGCTTCCTCGAAGGCCTTGAGAATCGGCGTATCGCCGGGAAGCTTCTCAATCATCCTGTCATTCGAGACGATGATAAGTGTGTCGACCTGCTCACGCAGAGCGCGCAGGCCCTCTTCGGCGCGCCGCGTTCGCTTCGTTCCCTCGAACCCGAATGGCATGGTGACGACGCCCACGGTAAGCGCTTTCTGCTCTCGCGCTACGGTGGCGACAACGGGTGCGGCACCAGTCCCCGTGCCGCCGCCCATCCCGGCGGTGACGAAGACCATGTCGGCGCCGGCAAGAGCGTTCTTCACGTCCTCCTTGTTCTCCTCGACCGCTGCTCTGCCCACTTTTGGGTCGCCACCGGCGCCCAAGCCATCCGTGATCTTCCTGCCGACGCACATCTGAGTCGTCGCGCCCGATCGGCTCAGCACTTGCTCGTCGGTGTTGATGGCGATGAACTCTACTCGCGAGAGGCCACCGTCCATCATCCTACGTACTGCGTTGCCGCCGGCACCCCCTACGCCTGCGACCTTGACCTTGGCGATCGGTTGCGCCCCTGGCGCTAACGCCATTGTGATATTCGACATACACACCTCCCATGACGGGTCCACTCCCTACGCACACGTACAAGGTACCTTCGGCTCGACGTGCAGTCTACCCCCAAAATGGATTATTTTCACCCTAGTCGGTGCTGAAATATCCTCGATCCCCCTTCTACCGAACTTCAGCCCCTAGATTTTTCTTCAGACGCCGAATGTACGATGACCTCGCGCGAGCGTGACGCCTCGCATGCAGACAGCAACATGATAAAATGAGGTTGTGGGTGGCGGACGCGGGTCGCCTACCCGGTGAGGAAATCCTTGAGCCAGTTGTAGAAGCCTCGCCCTGTGGCTTCCGGCTCGTCCGGCTCCGGCTCCGGCTCCCGATCTTCGGTCCGTTCCGGTTCGGCCGGTTCCTCGGGGCCGGGATCGGTCTGGGCGCCATAGAGAACCAGTCCGACACCGGTGGAGTTCAGAGGAGTGGCGACCGGCTCGACGAGACCATCCACCGTTTCCGCCGTAGGCATACCGATCCTGACGCGCACGTCTCCGAACACTGTCTGAGCCAGTTCGACCGCCCCCTCGATCATCGCCCCGCCACCCGTCAGCACCACGCCGTTGCCGAGATCGCCCGCGTGTCCGGTTCGTTCGATTTCGCCCCACGCAAGCTCGAGTATCTCCTCCATTCGGCACTTGACGACGAGGGTCAGCTTCCTGACGTCGACCGGCTTCGATTTCCTACCGCCGAAGCCGGGCTTCGACACGATCGGTCGATCCGCCGATCCTTTCGCGGGAGGGGCGACCCTACCATGCTCCCGCTTCAGCATCTCGGCCTCCTCCCTGGGTGTTCCAAGGACGCTGCCGATATCGTCGGTCACGTTGGTCCCACCGATCCCAATGATCGCTGTATGGCGGATGCTGCGGCGGGAGAAGACGGCGACGTCGGTCGTACCTCCTCCGATGTCGATGAGTGCGACGCCGAAATCCATCTCGTCCTCGGTAAGCACCGCAAGGCTAGTCGCCAGGGGCTGGAGCACGAGCTCCACCACTTTCAGGCCGGCTCCCTCCACCGCACGGCGCAGGTTCTGGATGGCGGTGGCCGCGCCCATGACAACATGGACCTCGCCCTCCAGGCGCGAGCCGGCGAGGCGCACAGGCTCCCGCACGTGCGACTGATTGTCTACGGTGAACTCCTGCGGGATCACGTGGATGATCGAGAGGTCAGGAGGTATGTTGATCGTCTGCGCGATTTCGGTGACCCGCGCGACGTCCTCCTCGGTTATCTCGTTGTTGGCCCCGCGGATCGAAACCGCGGCCTTGCTGTTCATGCCGCGTATGTGATCGCCTGCGATGCCCACGAATACCTGGTCGATGCTTGTACCGGCCATGCGTTCGGCCTCGTCGACAGACCGCCTGATCGCCTGGACGGTCGCCTCCAGATCGACGATCATCCCGCGTTCGAGGCCGTTGGCAACCGTCTGGCCGACGCCGATGATGCTAACCCGGCCGTTCTCAAGCACCTCGACGATTATGGTGGTGACTTTCGTCGTTCCTATGTCCAACCCCGCCACCACGCGTCCCATTGCCATCGTCATCACCTCGGTAATCGATGTGTTGCAGAAAACGCGTCAGGAGTTCACGGCCAGATGGCCCGCGAACCTGGCGTCGATGTACTTCGCCGTTCGCAGGACATCCGGATGGTGCGCCACTAGTGAAGCTAGCATCACCAGCCTGTCGAGGCCAGGGTTCGGCGGCAGCCACACCGGCATTCCTGCCGGCGATAGTACCACGACCATCAACGTCGGGTCGGCCACCGACACCTCGGACACTACGCCTCCGAGCGGCTCGAGGCGCGCGATCCGCGCCAGAACACGGCCCAGACGCACCAACGCGAGGGCTCTGTCGGATCCCTCGTCGGCAAGCCCGGTAAGCAGCGGTAGGTCCGGCACGAGCCCGTCCTCGACGGGCACCTCGACCCCCGACGCATCCACCATGCTGAAGATGCGACCTGTCACGACCCCGACCGCCCTGCGTTCGGTTACGTGTATCTCGAATGTGCCGGACAGCCTGCGCTCGATAGACACGTCGCTGATCCATGGCATCGCTCGCACACGGTTCATCACCGAATCGGCGTCGACTGCGTAAAGCGGCGCACCCATTTGGACGCGCGCGCTATCGACGATGTCCTGCGCCGAGTAGTACGACGCCCCGATGGCCTCGACCGCCTCTACTTCGCACCACGGAAGCCTGATGAGCGCCCGTCCGGCGAACCACAGTGCGAGGCACGCGACCGTCGCAATACCCGTCAACGCCAGCGCTCGCCTCACGGCACGTCGGGCACGAGGCGCCCGATATCCCCCTGTGCGTTCATCGTTGGACGCATTCGACGTCATCCGCCCGCTCCCCGGCCATCAAGCAGCATCGTGCCGACAAGAGCCACGTCTCCGGCGCCGGCAGTCACCACGATATCTCCCTCGCGCATGGCGTCTCTTGCCGCTGTCGCCGCTTCGGTGAGGTTGCCGGCGGCGACGATGTGCGTGTGTCCGCGTTTCCTTGCGCAATCGACTATTATGTCGCTGCTGATTCCGGGCAGCGGCGCTTCTCGCGATGGGAATATGTCTGTCACGAACGCTATATCCGTGATCGCCAATGCGTCCGCGAATCCCTCGCAGAAATCCCTGGTTCTGCTGAAGAGATGGGGCTGGAACACGACTATGACACGCCCTGTGTGTCCGCATTCCCGAGCCGTTTCCAGCGTCGCCCGCAGCGCAGTCGGGTGGTGAGCGTAGTCGTCTACGATCGTGACGCCGTCAACCGTTCCACGTTGCTCGAACCTGCGATTGACGCCCGAGAATGTCGCAATGGCGGACCTGATCTCCGCGAACGGCACCTCGAGTTCCATCGCCACGGCGATAGCTCCGAGCGCGTTGGCGATGTTGTGGCGCCCCGGCGTCGGCAACTCGACCGTGCCGACGTCCGCGCCGTCGATCTCGAGCCGGAACACGCTCGTGAAGCCACCGCAACGCACGTCCACGGCCCTCACGGATGCCCTATCGGACAGCCCGTAGGTGACCACCTGACGATGCACGCCCGGCAGGAGCGCGCGAACGTTCGGGTCGTCCACGCAGAGCACCGCCACGCCGAAGAACGGCAGCCGCGCCAAGTACGCCGCAAAGGTGTCGCGCAGATCGTCGAGATTGGCGTACACGTCGAGGTGTTCCGCCTCGAGCGACGTGACAAGGCCTATCGTCGGATACATGCTCAAGAATGTACGAGCGTATTCGTCCGCCTCAACGACCAGATGTCGGCCTTGCCCGAGAATGCCGCCCGAGCCGAGGCTTCTCGCGACGCCGCCGACGATGATAGTCGGCTGGAGACCGGCGCCCGTGAGAATCTGACCGATTAGCGATGTCGTAGTAGTTTTGCCGTGCGTGCCGGCGACACCAATAGTGAACTTCATCCGTGTCAGCTCGCCCAGCATTTCGGCACGGGGTATCACCGGAATGTGCGCGTCCGCCGCGGCCACAAGCTCGACGTTCGAGGGCTTGACCGCGGACGAGTAGACGACGACGCTTGCGCCGGTGACGTGCTCCGGCTTGTGACCGTACCGCACGTGTATTCCCAGGCCCGCCAGGCGTTGCGTAACAGCGCTTTCGCGCGCGTCGGAGCCACTGACGTCGAATCCGAGGGCCTGCAGCACCTCGGCTATGCCGCTCATCCCGCTTCCACCGACTCCAACCAAGTGGATTCGCTGGATCTTGTGGAACATCGGAACGGCATCAGACGTTGTCATCTGGCTGGCTCCTCTCGCGGCGCCCCACGGCGCCATCTCCGTCGGCCTCTGTTGTACTCTGGCGAGAAAGATGGAGCAGAATGCCCGCTGCCGCAAGATTGGACACCACCGCGGTGCCACCGTAGCTGATGAACGGAAGCGGCAGCCCCGTTGCCGGCAACAACCCCGTCATCACCGCGATGTTCAGCGTTGCGTAGACCATGATGCTCACCGTCATACCGACCGCGAGCAGGAACGTGAACAACGTCGGCTGCCGGTGCGCGATCACCATGCCACGCCATCCGAATACGCCGTAC
>CAZSJP010000372.1:268-5422 GCA_964606675.1 uncultured bacterium | reverse complement strand
ATGCTGGGGGAGCATGCCGCGGCCTGGCCGGAGGTCGACATGGTAACGACAAGCTCGGTCAACAAAGAGGAATGCCACACGTCGGTTCGGGAGTGGTCGCCCGACCTGGTCGTCGTCTCGGGAACGGGGGTTCTCACGTCAGAAACCATCGCGCTGGCGCGCGTTGCGACGCTCAATATGCACCATGGAATGCTTCCCGAAATACGGGGCATGAACTCCATCATGTGGGCGCTTGCCGATGGTCGACCCGATTGGGTCGGCGTCACTGTCCACGTCGTGATTCCGCAGCTCGATGCCGGAGCGATCGTCGGGCAGGCTCGGGTCGAC
Organism: uncultured bacterium; assembly: GCA_964606675.1. GTDB lineage: Bacteria > Latescibacterota > MWCZ01 > MWCZ01 > MWCZ01 > CAZSJP01. Next base: position 5,095 of record CAZSJP010000372.1, on the reverse strand, counting down.
GTCGGCCCGGACGACGCGGAATTGAGCCTGACGGCCGAAGCCACGCTGGCGGGGGTGCGTATCCTGGCCGACGCGATCGAGTCCTACGCTCGGGGCCAGTCGCCTCCACCGGCAAATCGCGACGGTGTGGAAAGCAGCTACCGGTCGGCCCCGACAGTCTTCGACGTCCTCAGGGCCGTGCGCCGAACCGGGCGCTTGTTCCCCGGACCATCCGCGGCAGACGGATGGCAGCAAACACCTGAGGCTCGGAAGTGAACCCGTCAGTGCAAATCCGCCCCTATCCGTACCCGGCGCGCGCCGCATTCTCGATATGCAACGACATAGACGGTTGCGCGTTCGACGATTTCCTGCTGATCCACAGGTATCTCAACACGCGCGAGGCAACGGCGCTTGGTGACGGGCTCGGTCTTGAGATCGGAGACAGCTTCTGGATGTACTCGGTCCGCCCGCCCGTCGATGACGCTTTCACGTACTTCGACGGCACAACCGTGCAGCCCGGCCCCGAAGCCGAACAGATGCGAACGCTCATGCAGGCTGGGTATCTGGATGTGCTGCACACGTGGGGGAACTTCACCGGCAAGGGTGGGTTCACACGCGGCATGGCGGAGTCGGCCTGCGAGGAACTCGATCGCCACGGCATACACCCGCTGGTGTGGGTCAACCACGACGACACGGTGTTCAACACTCAGCGCCTTGGCGGCCGCGGCCTCGGACACCGCCCGGAAAGCGACTCGTTCCACGCCGACCTGACACTTGAACTGGGCGTCCGCTTCGTCTGGGAGAACATGCTCAGCAGCGTGGTCGGGCAGGATCGAGCGCTGAGCGCTGCCGAGGCGATGAGCTTCACCGGCATCGACAGTCTGATCGCGAGGCCCGCACGCTACCAACTCATCAACGCGGTGGACCGTGCATGGTTCGGGAACAAGCTTATGCATCGACGCCCGCTGTTCCCACGCCTCGACCCGATAGTGAGAAGCTTCACCAGGTACGGGTACTGGGACCTCCCTACGTCCGACGACCTGCCGACGCTGCTGGATGCCCACGTATTGGGCCGTCTCGTCGCGGGCGGCGGCACCATGTTGCTGTACGTGCATCTGGGGCAGCGGACCGCCCCAGGGCCACTGCCGCTGAGCGATGACAGCGTGCAGGCACTGGCAGGCCTCGCGAGCAGAGCCGAGTCGGGCGAGCTACTCGTGACGACGACCTCGCGACTGCTCAGCTACGTGCGCATGCGCGATGCCGTGCGATGGTCCTGCGAAGCGGATGACAGCCGGTGTCTGATCCGTGTCGACTCCGTGCGAGATCGGCACGGAGTAGTGTGCCCCGCGACTCCGCAGACGTTGATGGGCCTGACGTTCTACGTCCCGGACCCGGCGCGGGCCGAGGTGTGCGGACCGGACGGCGAGCGGCTGCCGTTGTGCGCCAACCCGAAGGACTACTCCGGTCGCGCGAGCGTCTCCATCCCCTGGGACAAGCTGTCATTTCCCTTCTAGCCCGCCGCAGATCGTGGCCAACTCCGTCAGAGCGAAGAGGTAGTAGGCGTTGTGCGGCAGCCACGGCTCGTTGGTCTGGTACCGCGCGATCCCCTGCTCGACCAGGTCCAATAGCGGCAAGTCGCTTCCCGGTTCGATCCGAACGATGCCGTTGAGCACCGATCCGGGCGGCGCTCCCTCCGGGTGCCCGGCGATGGTGCTGTATCCGTGATGGGAGGCCGATACGGTCACGCTGCCGCTTCCCATCAGCATGCATACGCCGTAAGGGTCGATCCCCAGCACCCAAGCCGCGTGGCCGACCAGCCCGTACAGAGCTACTCCGCCACCAGCGCCGCGCAGTCGAGCAGTTCGCGCCGGAATCGGTTCACGACGTCGTCGTTGTTCGACGCGTCGATCACGTAGCGCGCTACGCCGAGCCGCGCCTCACCCAAGGACTGGCTGGCAAGACCCGACACCGTCTCGTCGAGCAGATGCCCGATTTTCGCCTTTGCCGCCTCGCCGACCGAGTCGTCGGCGAGCTTCTGGCGCAAGGCGATCAGGATGCGCGCGTCTTCCATGCCCTCGCGAACCGCCTCCCAGCGCCGGGAAGAGGTATGCGAGCCGTCCGGGTTCACGTACACGTGTGGATACTCATCCTTGATCGGCTCCCACATCGACGGGCCCACGTTATAGCACCAGTAACCTATGCCCGTAGCACCGAAGCTGAGACCGAAGACCGCCGGCATACGATACTGCGCGACCACGTTGATGGTCTTCGTGTTCGCGCCGATGGGACGCGCGTAGCCGTACCCGCAGTCGTACGACCAAATCGTCTTGCCGGACTGCCTCAGAAAGTCCATCTCCGGCGTGTCCTCCGCTAGCATGGGGTATCCCGGACACCAGATTGACGCTACCTCGTTCAGCGCCTCGAACATCGCCAGATCGCCACCGCCGTTGACGTATAACTTCAGGCTAGGACGCGCTTTAAGCCCCTGCCGCCCGAACGCGACGTAGTGGTTGACCGTATCCCAGCCGTGGCCACCGGGTTCGTCGTGGGGGTAGACGGCCACATTCCCCTCAGGGATACCCAGCGCCGCCAGGTGCGTCATCATCTGGTCGAGGAAATCGGCCAGGCGCGGCACATAGGCGTCATCCTCCATTGGCACGCCCAGCGAGGGAATACCGCCCATCAGCAGGAAGACGTCATGACCCGACAGCCGTGCAGTGAAGGCGTCCAGATTCGTGAAGTCAAGCTCGATCTCCGGCGTATCGCCCCCGGTGACAGTCGCTGGAGGAAGCCCCACAGTGAACACGTTGTTCCCGTGGGCCAGAAGGTCTTGCACGACTTCGTCGCCGTAGCTTGCCCAATTGCACATCCGCATGGCGCCGAACCCGGCCATCTCGAACGGCAGCACCTCAAGCTCGATCTCCACTCGTGTCTCGGTCGACCCGGCGGTCAACACGACACTGACGCCGTGCGCACCGGGCGTTGCGTTCGTCAGGTCGATGTCCAACCAGATCTCCCGCGTCTGGAGCGATGGAATCGCCAGTTCGCCGTTCTCGATCGGCACGATCGGGTCCCACGCGAGGGTATTGAGGTTCGTCGGCACCGACTTCACCTCGTATGCGGTGATCTTCATCGCACCCGGTTCGGATTCCACGGCGCACTCCACGCTCACCGCCTCCAGCGTCACGTTCAGCAGCTTGATGGATACCGGTTCGTGCTCGCCGAGGACAGAGCGACGCTTGATGCGGAGCGGGAACGCGACCGTCGTCGGCAGTTGCGTGTCGACATCCCTGTTCTCCCACGTCACGCCTTCGAAGGCTACGATGGGGCTGCCCGAGCCGCTGGCGAGAATCGGCCCTGCGGCGTTCGCAAGGGCCAGCGCTCGTCTCGCCCGGGCATTGAGGGCCTTCGTCCGGGCGTCGAGTCGCTCGCGGAAGGCAGGTGTAGATCCGGGCGCACCGGTCTGCAGAGACGCAAGAGCGGCGGCCTCTTCTTCGATGCCCTGCGACTCCCTGTGCATCGCCGCTTCGAGACCCCTGTCTTCGTCAGTGACCTCCGCATCCGCCATTGCTTCTCTGAGAGCGAGTACGGCCCGTGTCGCAAGCGCCTGGTCGTTGACGTACGGCCAAAGGGTCAGTTGGCGCGAGCCGTTCAGGAGCGTGTTGCCCGAAGGGTCCTTCAGCGCCCACTCGAAGCGGTAGACTCCCGGTGCCGTTATCGAGACCGGCATTTGCAGCAGACCGCGTTGCCCAACGACCTTCCCAACAGCCGCCTGACGCGAACCGTCCGGACGGACGCAGACCGCTTCGGCCCGAAGCGGGGCATCGCCGGGATGCGGGTTCGCGATCCGGAACGCAACCTCGCCTCCAGTGAGGATACGGTCCCACCCAAGGTTCTCAGGCGTCATGCGGAGTTCGTCGGCAGCGGCCAACCCCAGCCATGCGCCGGTCATGCGGTTGTTGCCGCGGTATGTGCGCCACTCGTCTGCGGCGTTCACGGGCGCGGGCGTTCCGAAGCAGAACACCTGGCCCGATTCGCCGCCAGTGATCGCGAATTCGAGACCGGGACGTTCCCTGACGATGTCGCCGAATGCCGGAGTCACGTTGATCGTACGGTTGTTGAATTGGTGATCGAAGATTACGTCGCCCGTGTTGCTGAACACGAGCAAGTTGCCCTGCTGCGTACACAGGACGTACTCGAGCTTGCTGTCGCCGTCTATGTCGATGACCGCGCCCGAGGCCAGGCTGCGGCCCTGCGTGTCGATGTCCCACAGCACGCGACCATCTTCGTCGTATCGGTACAGCACACCGAGCTGCGTCACAACGAAGATGTCGGCCCTGCCGTCGGCGTCGAAGTCCCCAACAGCGGTCCCAGAGGCCACCGAGCCACGGACTGGTTTCTCCCACAGCAGGTTGCCCTGATTGTCCAGGCAGAAGAGTCGTTCGTCGCCCGACGCCACCGCAACGCGCATCTGCCCCGTGGCGCTCTGAAACAGCACCGGGCAGGATATCTCCCAGTATCGGGCGTGTCCGCCCATGCTGAACTCCCACGTGACCTCGCCCGTGGCATCGAGCGCGTACACTTTGCCCTCGCCCGTTGAGATGACGACATCGAGTTGGCCGTCATCGTCCAGATCGGCGACAGCGGGGCCCGAGCACTTGCCTTCGACCCGCGTCTTCCACACGACGCTGCCGGTGAGTGCGTCGATAGCGGCGATCGTCTCCGACTGGTCTCCCTGAATCAGCTCGACGGCGCCGTCCGCGTTCAGGTCGGCCAGAGCCGGGGAAGAGGAGATATTCACCAACTCGGTCTTCTGCCACACCGCGTTGCCCCGACCGTCGAGGCACG
>CAZSJP010000372.1:0-211 GCA_964606675.1 uncultured bacterium | reverse complement strand
CCTCGCGCTCCAGTACCGCCGGGCAGACCGAGTAGTGGTGCCCCCCCGTATCGAAGCGCCAGAGTTCCTGCCCCGCCCCGTCTACGACGATGATCGCCTCCTTGGCCGCGACTAGGACTTCGTCGTCGCCGTCGCTATCGAGGTCGACGACCGTCGGCGCGCCCTCCATCACCATGCCGGGGTTGGCGACCCAGAGCTGTTCTATCTCCAG
>CAZSJP010000371.1:0-5433 GCA_964606675.1 uncultured bacterium | reverse complement strand
TTGGCGCACGCTGGGCATACGCCGTGTGTGAACACGACGTCGGCTTGCTCGGCCAGATACACCTCGACCTCGCTCCAGTAGCCCTTGTCGTCGCGGATCTTCTTGCAGAAAGAGCATATCGGAAGCAGCCTCTGAAGCGTCTTCACGTGCTCCAACGCCTCTTCGAGCTCCTGGTTTCGCGCTTCGGCATCGGCGTGCAGTTGCCTGATCCTCATCAGATCCCCGAACCGCGCCACGCTGATGGTGACGGCTCGTTCTATCTCGGACGGTTTGGGCGGCTTGATGAGGTACGCGCCGGCACCGACTTCGCTCGCTGTGTCGATTAGCTCGCGGTTCTCGTGTGCCGTCATCACTACGACAGGGGCGGGGCAACGTTCCTGAATCGTCCGAGTAGCCTCCAGTCCGTTGAGTTGGGGCATCTCGATGTCCATCAGTATCACGTCGGGGCGAAGTTCGGCGGCCATGTCGATCGCCTGGACTCCGTTCGAAGCGAGGCCGCCGAGTTCGTATCCTAGTTTGGTCACGACGCGCCGGATCAGCTCCGCGACGAGGAAATCGTCTTCCGCCACGAGCATTCTGATGTGCTGACGCTGCTTCATGCGTGTATGTCCTCGTGGGTGGCCGGCCGCTGGAATATGATCACGGCTACGGCACCATCGTCATTCCTCAGGCGGACGTTGCCACGTAGGCTGTGGCCGACTACGCCGCGCAACAGGCTGAACCCGCCCCCCGCCACATCGGAGTCGCCAGAGATGAGTGCGTCGGGGTAGCCCGGGCCGCTGTCTCTGTAGACGATACGAATCGTCTCCTCGGCAACCGATATGCCGACACTTATGTCGATGTCTACAAGATTGCCGGCGGTGTGCTTGACGGTGTTGGTCGCCAGCTCGTTGAAGACGAGAGCCAGATGGTGAGCATCGCTGCTGTCGACGCGCACGTGGCTCGGCGTGACGCGCAACGACTTCGGTCGATCCTCGGCCATGCTCTCTACGGCTCCGGCCACGACCTGCTCACACAGCTCTGACAGCCGCAGCGGCGTCCATTCCGACGCCGACAGCATGTCGTGTACGGTGCAAAGCCCTTCAACGCGCGCCGAGAGGCTCCTGAGCGACCTGGCTTTCTCTGCCGGATCGGCCACGTCCGTCTGCCTGATCTCCTTGTGTAGCATGCCGATGATCGCTGTCAGATTGTTCTTTACGCGGTGGTTCACCTCGCGCACGAGGACCGATTGCGTCGTCGCGTATTGCTGGAGTTGTTCGTCGGCCTTCCTGCGCGTCATCGCGTCGCCGATGATCTGAGACACGACGCGAAGCAGCGCCAGGTCCTCTCGGCTCCACTCGCCCGCCGACTCGGGGTCGTCGATCCCGATGTATCCCCCCAGTTCGTCTGCCACGGAAAACGGCAGCGCCAGCACCGACTTCACGCCGCAAGCCCGGAGCATCTCCCGCTCGCCATGCGCTTCGGCGGGCAGGTTGTCGACATCCGGCATGTCGATGGCGTCGCCGTTGGACAGGGTCTGCATCCACCACGGAATCGAGTCGGTCGGGAAGCCCCAGACGCCTTGGGGGAGCGGCGGCTCGCCATCTCGGAGCCATTCATGCGTATGGCTCATGGTGGCCAGGTCGTCGTCGAACGCGTGGACGCAGGTTCGGCGCGCACCGGTCAGCCGCCCGAGGTCGGCGAGCGATTCATCCAGGGCCTCGTCCATCTCCACAACGCCGACGAATCGCCCGGCGATCGATGAGGTCGCCTCCTCGAACGCAAGCCGACGCCGGATCGTCTCCTCATCTCGCGTGCGGTCCGTAATGTCGAACGCGTAGTGCATGTACAGGTCGTCGGATATCGGCCCCCAGTGTGCTTCCCATACAGCGCCCAGGCCTTCGACCACCTCGTGTTGTTCCTCGCCAGTCGCCGACATTTCAGGCGCCATACACCATGGGCAGGGGGTTTCGCTCTGTCCCCATGTACCAAAACACGTCATACCTGGTATGGCTCCGACTTCGAGAGCCGCTCTGTTGGAGGCCACGATCTCGTGAGTATGTGGCCGCAGGAGAAACGCGACGCACGGGAATGCATCAAGCATGATCTGATTGGCTCGCGCTTGCTCCTGCAGCAGGTTCTCAGCGCGCTTCCGGTCGGTGATGTCGCGAACGATGGCGACGAAACTGCCTGTGCCAACGTCACCATCTCCCGCCACGTACTGCAGCACTACCTCCACAGGTATGAGCGTGCCATCCTTGTGCTTGTGGACCGTCTGGAACGTGTGAGATGCCAGCGTTCCGTCCAGCAGGGGTGCGATCATCTCGCCGAAGAGCTGTTCCGTGAACTCAGGCTTGATGTCCAGCGGCGTCATGCAACGCAGTTCGTCCTCGCTGTACCCCACCTGATCGCATGCGCCTCGGTCTACGTAAGTGAACCTCAGCGTGTCCGGGGAGAAGATGAAGATGCAGTCCAAGGCCTGATCAAGGGTGGTTTTGACGCGCGCCAGTTCGCTCTCGGACCTTCTCTCCTCGGTTATGTCCGCCATCACGCCTTCCAGATAACCGTCCGCAAGGAAGGCCTTGGCCGAGGACCGCACCCACATCACCGATGCATCCCTTCGCGTGAGCATTGCTTCCTTGTTCACGACCTCGCCGTTTGCCGTGATCTCCTCTACCATCTCCTCGCGCGTACCCGGTACGACGTGGTGCTCCGAGGTGATGTACTCGGACATGAACGTCTCGCGGTCCTCATAGCCGAATATCTCGGCGCATCGCTCGTTGCACTCGATGAACGATCCGTCTGAGAGACGGGATCTGAACAACCCGACCTGTGCGTTGTCATAGAGGCCCTGGTAGCGCTCGGTGGCCTCCCGAAGCGATTGCTCCATCATCTTGCGCTCAGTGATGTCGTCGATGGACGTCAGTACCAGCTTCTCACCCTTCTGTACAACGTATCTCGTCGTGATGCTCGCGTCGAAGACCGTGCCGTCGGCACGTTTCTGCTGCGCCTCGAAGTTGCGCACTTGCCCCTCCGACCGCAGCCGCTTCACGAATTCATCGCGGTCGTCCGGATCGCGATAGAGGCTGGTGATCGGCGTTTCGCGGAACTCCTCCTCCGAATACCCGTATAGCTCTCTGACCGCCTGGTTCGACGCGAGGATCCGTCCGTCTTCCGTGGCCAGCCCGACGCCCGTCGGGAGATTCTCGAACAGGGCGCGATACTTCTCCTCGGATTCGCTGAGCGCGTCGAGCGCTCGTCTCCGCTCGGCGATGTCCTGCAGGGTCCCCGCGTAGCCGTTCACGCGACCGGCTTCGTCCTTGATGGGAGCGGCTTTGCAGGCAACCCACGTGATGTCCCCTCTTGGCGTCTGGAAACGATATTCGAGGTCGAACGTTGTGCCGGAATCGGCGGCCTTGCTCCATTCGTGGAATACCGTCTCACGATCATCGGGATGAATCGCGGCGGCCCAGCCCGTTCCCGCGGCATCCGCCGACGATATACCGGCGATACGGCGCCAAGCGTCGTTCACGTACGTGCAGAATCCCTCGGCGTCCGTTTCGAACATACCTATCGGAGCCGAGTCTGCGAATCGGCGGTCCAGTGCCGTGGAGCTCGCAGATGGCTCCGCGGCAATCGGCTGCGGTTCGGTCGCACCATCAGGTGTCAGTGTCGCGACAGTCTGGCGCAGCGCGTCGAGTTCTTGGATCAGTTCCGTCTTGGTTTTACGACGATCCCCGGTCATGCCGTGGCTCCGGTGTGGGGACTACCTGAACGCGCACCGTGTTCGATGCCCGGGGCAAGCGGGGGGGCCGCGCCTGCCATTGGGCGATGGGACGCTCAATACGCAAAATGTACGCCCGAGCGCGGCGCACGGGGAAGTGTTGCACGTACTCGCTATGCCAATGTTCGCCATCGAGTGGCGAGCGACACGTCTCGAATTAACGTCGCTTTGCTATCCGCGCCGCGCGCCGCTGGCATCGATGCCGTCGGTACGTGGCCGCAAACTTCGCGTACGACTCGGTTTCGTCTTGGTTCGAACCGGCCCTCGCCGTAGCTTCATCGAAACTGCAACGCGGGCGGTCGCCCGACCCGCTCGCCGTCGTCGCGCACTGCGCAGGATCGCCTGCGCATACTAGTTCCATACACCGGATTGGAAGAGAAGCCCGATGAGAGTCATCTTCGCAACGCTAGTCTCGCTGATCCTCGCCGCCGCCGCCGTTGCGGGGTCGCTGGTCGATGGCGTTCTCACTGTCGACGGCAAGCCGTATTTCCCGATCGGCACCTGGGGAGGCCCCCCGGAGCACTACCGGCAGCTCGGCATGAACGCAACGCTCATAAACGTCTCGAAGAGAAGCGACGATATCGCGGCATTCCGCCAGGCGATGAGGGATTACGCCGACGCGGGCGTTCAGGTCATTCCCTACATCGCCTATGGCGGAGCAAACGCCGTGCCGTGGACGCCCGACGAGATTGCTCACGCGGTGCCGTTGTCGTCGGAGCCGAACCTGCTGGCGTGGTACGTGGGCGACGACATCTACGAAACGGCGTTGCCAGGGATTCGCTCGACGACGGCGATCCTGCGCGAGGCTACGCCCGGCATACCGACTGTGGCCGACTACATCGGGAGCATAGAGTCCGACGAGGCGCGGGACACGTATCGCAACCACCTCGACATCAGGTCCGGCTACTCGTATCCCGTGCCGGGCGAGAACCCGCTCGTCGAGCACACGCTCGTAAGCTACTTCAAGTTCTTCGACGACCTCAGATCGGCTTTCGGCGACCCGATGTGGACCTGGATCCAGTGCTTCCAGTGGGACAAGCAAGCCACGAAGTACAACATCGGGTCCGGCTACGGGTCCGGAGCGATACCTGAGCCGGAGCAGTTGCGCCTGATGACGTTCATCGCTCTCAACCGGGGAGTGCGCGGGTTCCTGCTGTTCCCTCACAGGACGCTCGAGAACCAACCTGAGCATGCCGCCGAGTGGGCGCTTCTCTGCCGCGAGATCGGGCTTGTCGGCGACGTGCTGGCCTCGGGAGAGCACGACTTCGACCTACCCACCTCGAATGCCGACATCCGCGCGACCGCCGTCAAGGGCGACGACGCGACGGTCATCGTGGCGGTGGGCGTGAAGCCTCACTACAACCGCTGGGTCGACTCCGGCATCGCCGAAAACGTGACTATCGACTGCCCATGGGCGGGGGCCGGAACTCCTCGCGCCGCCCTGGTTGCCGCACCCGACCTCGTTGACTGCTCCGTCGAGAAAACCGCGGCGGGCACCGTGCGGATCACGCTCCCGTCGGTAGAGCTGGCCGGGCTCATCTACCTGTCGGAGAATGCTGCGGAGTTCGAGACGCTGAAGAACCGCACCGCGGGCATCGCCGACTCGTTGAGGTATCTCATCGCCCCCGCCGCAGCCGCCCAGGCCAGGGAGGCCAACGGCATCCTATGGC
>CAZSJP010000370.1:2180-5439 GCA_964606675.1 uncultured bacterium | reverse complement strand
GTCTTGGGTCCATCGAGCAGGGCGCGGGCCTTGGCGGGGTGCACGAGGTACTGGCTTGCCCTCGGCCCCGCGCCCCATGCCACCCAGTTGCGGATGAACTGCGGGGCGTCTTCGGTCGGTCGGCTGCGCCGTGCAAGGTCGACGGCTCTGGCTACCACGCGATCGTCGGGCGGCATCCTGCGCACGAGCCCTTGTGCGGAGACTATCTGCTCCGCCGAAAGCACCGTGCGGAGGTCGTGCGTGGCGTCGCCGGTGGTGAGCACGACGATATCCTTCTCCTCGTCGGGAGATGGATAGTCGACCCAGAGCATCAGCATGAATCTGTCGAGCTGGGCTTCCGGGAGCGGGTATGTACCCTCCTGCTCGATGGGGTTCTGCGTCGCCAGGACATAGAACGGTTCTGCGAGAGAGAACGTCTTGCCGCCGCTGGTGACCCGGTGTTCCTGCATGGCTTCGAGGAGGGCAGACTGAGTCCTCGGCGGGGCGCGGTTTATCTCGTCAGCCAAGACGATGTTGCTGAATATCGGCCCCTCGATGAACCTGAAACCCTTGCGCCCGCTCGCGTCGTCCTCGTCTATGATCTCCGTCCCCGTTATGTCGGTGGGCATGAGGTCTGGCGTGAACTGGACGCGGTTGAAGCGCAGATCCAGCACCTGAGCGAAGGAGCGGACAAGCAGCGTTTTGGCGAGGCCCGGCACGCCCACGAGCAGACAGTGGCCGCCGGAAAGCAGACCGACCAACAATTGCTCGACGATAGGCCTCTGACCGACCACGGCTTTGGCCAGTTCGGATCGCACGTCGTCGAGCTTCGGCTGGAGTTCTTCGAGCAGCGCCACGTCGTCCATAGTTCGTCCGGAGGTCAAGAGGATGCGAGTGTGCCGGGGCAGCAGGAGGCAGGGCTTAGCTGAGCCCCAGCCCATCAAGCAAGAGGCCGCCGGGCTGACGTCCCAGCGGCCTGCCGTTTCGAATGCATGTTGCGAAGCGGGAACCGATTCGCGGTCTGCGTCTTAGCCTGGCTCGAATGCGAACGGGAACTCGAATGTATCGGTCGTCGCAGCGGCGGCGAACTTCCATGTGCGGACCGTCATCGCCACGCATTCCTCAACATCCGTGTTGCCGATGTTGGACGTCGAGACACCAACGTTGCTCACACTGCCGTCCCGCTCAATGGTGAAGCGGATTACGACGACCCCGGACAGCGTCGGGTCCGACGCAAGCCCGATCGTGTAGCAGCCTGCAACCATGTTGGTGCTCTTTGCGGCCTGAGCCTCGACCGCTTCCTGGTCGCGCCCACCCGGTCCAGCAGCTTTTGCAGGCGGCAGCGCCAAGTTGGAGACTTCGATTCGTTGTCCCGTCTTGCCACCGGCCACACGCAACGCGGCACGACGCGACCCACCGAGGCCGCTTGCAACGCGCAGCTGCATATCTCCGCCGAGTTGCTTGCGGGCAAGTTGGATCTGCGACGTCAGACGCGTCGCCTCAGCGGCAGAGAGGCCACCCTTTGTGAAGGACGCCGAAATCTGCACGTCGGAGCCGAGGGCCCCGATGTCCAACGCCTGAGCAACGACGCGGCTAGGCGCTCCACCCGATACCTCGGCGAAGATCGCGAGGTCGGTCGGCGCAATGTCGAGCGTGGGCATGTCGAGCGCGGCATCCAGGTCGAAGTCCATGTCTTCCATGCCGGCAAGCATGCTCTCCAGTTCGCTGCCGACATCGTCCTGAGACCCCGTCATCTCAGCTTCCATCTGCGCAAGGACGTCTTCCGCTTCTTGCAGAGCGTTGGTGAGGCTGGCCTCGAGCTCTTCCTGCTGCGCGGCCAGAATCGCTTCGAACTCGGGGTTGTCGATGTCCGGAATGTCGAACTCCTCCGGCTCCGGCTCCTCGAACACTTCGAACTGCTTGGTGATCGCGTCCTGAAGCGCGAGCAACTGCTCTCTGGTCAAACTCTCGGACGGGTCCTTCCACTCGCGTGTCGCGATGCCGCCGACGAGCAACATATGGAACATCAGAGAAGCGCCGACAAACATGACCATGGTCCAGTCAGTCGTATCGTAGAAGTGGCGCCGAAGCTCGTGCGGAAACTCCATCTTCCCGGCGGCCTTGGCCGGCTCGGTGCTTTGTTTATCCTGCATTGTTGCCACCTCGCTGCACGTAAGTTAGATCGTCTCGGTACCGGTCACGGCTGGGCGACGAGCTTGAGCTGGAAGAAACCGGAGTTCGCAGAGGCTTCCATCAGTTTCATGATCGTGTCATACCGGAGAGCCTTGTGGCCTAGGATGTTGAGTGCACCCTTCAGCGCTTCGTCTGCGATGGTGGCGTCGACGAGGACTTTCTCGTCCGTCAGATCCCGTCGGAGCTGTGAGTAGCCGAGCCGCGCGTCTAGCCGCTCCATCTTCTCAGGGTGCGTGCCCACGCGATATGCGATCACATTCTGCGGCCCCGCCGGCCTGACCTGAACCGTCAACACGCGATCCACGGTTATCCGGGTCTCGGCCTTGGGCGGAACATAGCCCTCAGCGACGTCGATGACACTGGCGCCGTACTGCTTTATGAGGAACACAAGGACGATTGTGAACGCGTCCATCAATGAGGTGATGTCGAGTTCCTCGTCGATGTCATCTCTCGGTCTTTTCTTCGACGGTGACATTCCAGGCATGATTTACATCCTCGCTTGCGATCAGCCGCCAACGCTACCCGGCGACAGACTGATGACGCTGAACATGTCTTGCGCGTCTGTGAAATCTTTGCCAAGAGGGACGGGCGCGAAACGCAGATAGTCCAGGGTTTGCATCAAGGTCTGGTACGGTAGGTCCACTGGGCCGGAAACCGTTATCTGGTCGGGATCGGGGTAGCGTTCAGGGTCGTTCCCCGCCAAGCGCTCCTTCTTCTCTTTCAGAAGCAACGACTGCAATTTCCTGTAGTTGGGAGTTCCAGGTGTCAGCGGCGCCAACACGAGCCCTGTGGGCCCCTGAGCCAAGCCGTCTGCCGGAGTGAGCGCGCGCGTGTTGATTATCACGAACGTACCATCCGCGCCCACGCCAAGCTTCAGATTGAAGGCGGGCAGTTTCTCCTCTTCCTCTTCCTCGGTCGCCTCTTCCTGCGAAGTGCTCCCGCTTTGCTTCGTCGGCAGTTCGACCTCGTGACGGAAGTAGTCGACAACCTGCTGGAAGAGAAGCGCCGGGATCAAGATGCAGATCAAATTCATGATCACGATCATCTTCGGCTTCTCGACCTTTATCGTTAATTTCTTGCCCTTATT
>CAZSJP010000370.1:0-2170 GCA_964606675.1 uncultured bacterium | reverse complement strand
GGGTTTTTAGGGTTTTTCCTTTAGTTCCAATTATTCTTGCCCTTATTCTTTCTACCTGATGGAGGAAGTCCAGGCATTATCCTACCCCTGCGCTACGGCCGTGGTGAGCTCGGCCTGGGAAACAAATGACTCGCCAACCTGCTGCGGACACAGTGCCACAGCGGACGGCTGATCTCTCTCGCCGACTCCACTAGCCGGGCGCGCCCAAGAGCGTTGACGATGGATCGAACCGATTCTCGCCGACGTCGTCGGCCATCGACCCGCCGGCGACGCTCACGTTTGAGAGCACAGCCGTCAGAACACCCATTGTCGCGCCGGTGTTAGCCCAAGCACCCGCCCAGGACATCCTGTTTGCGGCCACGGACATCGGGCCGGGCACCTAGTTCGTCGGGCTCCGACGCCGAAGAAGACGGTCGCCAACCGGCTGCGGAGACAGTCCGCAGCCGATCGATGTGGGTTCGCTACAGGCGACCCATACCACTATGCGCGGCTGAGAGCGTTGATGAGACGAACCGAGTTCTCGTCGATGTCGTCAACCAACGACTTGCTGGCGGCATTCAAGAACGAGCCGATCATCCCGAGCGGCACAGCCGTGAGCAGACCCAGAAGCGTCGTGTTCATGGCCGTGGCGATCCCCTTGGAAAGGTGAGCCGCCTGAGCCTTCGGGTTCAGCACGAGGTCCAGACCGGCGAACGTGTACATCAGTCCGAAAATCGTACCCATCAGACCCATCATCGTGCTCGTGCCCGCCAGGGTCTGCACCCACGGAAGCCGATTCGTGATGGTTGGCATCAGCTTGAGCGTCTCTTCGTCGATCGAGTCCTGCACCGCACGAGCGCCCATGTTGCGCTTGGCAGCTTCCAGCCCGGCTTTGCTCAAGAGCGGCAACGCGCCGGTCGGAGAGGCATCGCACAGCTGGATCGCTCGATCGTAGTCTTTTGCCTCGACGTACTTGATGAGCTGATCCGTGAACTTCTGCATGTTGACCTTGGACTTCATCACGATCGTGTAGTAACGCTCGGCGGCGATACCAAGGCCCGTCGAGAACGACACGATGATGATCCACTGGAAGAACCAGGCCATACCGTAGCTGAACTTGAAATCGACCAGGAACCCCGTTAGCACCCTGTCGAACACGAGTCGGGGATCGACCTTCTCCGAAGCCGGAGCACCCTCGGCCGCTTCTTCGGCGAAGATGTTCGTCGGCGTCGATACCAGCAAGAAAGCGCTGAACAGCATGATGAGGGAGTATTTCCCTATCCGAGATTGAAACAACTGCAACGCCATTGTCTCCTCCGTCTGCAGTGAGACCGAAACCTATCCAACTGAGCCACCGAAGGACGAGGGAGGTCGTCTTTTCAGTGGCGCAAACCGCTGATTTGCCGGGGCTATCCCGACGTCAATGCGTCCTAATTTAGCGCCCGCAAACGGGCAAGTCAAGCTGCAATCTCAACGACGGTCAGTCCACCGGCTCCGCAGGCCACACGATTGGGTCCATCGGGAGGAGCGGACGCCCGATTCGAATGACCGACTGTCCGATCATTAACTTGTCGCGAAGCTCGCTCCGGTAGTCGCGCTGCAAGCCAAGGAAGCGCACCGTCGAAAAATCGGTATCCCTCGGTGCCAGTGTCGCTAGCTGGCCGGGAGGATCCACGCGGATTGTCTGTTGAGCGCCCACTGCGCTCGCGAGCAGCATAAGTACAACACACATACAAATCATGCTGATACGGCGCACAATCGTGAGTGATTTCATCCGGTCCACCATCTTGTTCGCTTTCGTGTCGGCAGCGCCGGCGACCAAAGCGTTACGCCTAGCCACCGGGTCGCCTTACCGTTCATCGGCCGCGCCGTTCCCCGCTCCCTACGGGGGGCCGAGATCGTCTAAGCCTGCCGATTCGGCCTCGGCGATACGTGCCTGCGCTTCCATCTTTCTTTCGGCGAGCCACTCTTTCGCCAGACGGATGTCCTCGTCGAGTTTCGCCAGGCGGGCTTGGGCCTGCGCGATCTTCCATGGCACCAACGTAGAATCGGTCCACGAGGACAGACGATCCTGTTGTCGACATTCCAGCCACTTGTCCCTGTCGCCGGCCAGCGCGAAGTACTGCGCGGTCGTATCGGCGAGCAGCATCGAGTCGCGAGCGGTCATGACCTCCGCATACTCCGGGGGAAC
>CAZSJP010000369.1:0-5444 GCA_964606675.1 uncultured bacterium | reverse complement strand
ATCGCGTCGTCCAGCGTCATACCGCCTTCGTCGAGCTTCATGCGGATGCCGAGGTCGCCCGGGCCGATGAACAACATGTCGACGCCGTTGACCGCCGCGATATCGTCGGCGTTCCCGACCGCTTCGATCGTCTCTATCTGGCACACGAGGAACGTCTCCCGATTGGCATCGTCCAGGTAGGTCTTCGGGCCGTCCAGCGTGAATCCGCTGTCGAACCCGGCGCCATCGAAGCCACGGTCGCCGATCGGCGGGAACTTGATCGAGTCGACAATCATCTTCGCCTTCTCGGCCGTCGAGCAGTGCGGTATCATCAGGCCGCTCGCGCCATCTTCCATGTAGCGGTACAGCCTCGATTTCTCGAGCGTCGGCGGCCGCACCATTATGTCGATGTCGAGCACGTGTCCGTACGCCAGAAGCATCTGCACTTCGCGCTCGTCCATCGCCCGGTGCTCGAGGTCGAGCCAGATGCAATCGAATCCGAACTCGGCCGCCATCTTGAGATATGCAGGGACGACGTGTCCCAATGCCGCCACTCTGACGAACTTGTCGTCCCTCAGTTTCGCCAGAACCTTGCTGCTGCGCATGTGCTCACTCCGTCGTGTGGGTGCGAATCGTCCTCGGCGCGAATCCGAAGACAGGCCTATCTCATCATTACCGCGTCAATACCGAGAACAAGTCGGCATCGGCCAACGAGAACTGCAATCGCACCTCTCGGCTGCCGGGGCCGGGCAATTCGGGCCGACCGTTCCACGTCACCGTGCGCTCGATATCGTCGCCGTACAATTCGTCGCAGTCGCCCATGGAGTACCCGGGCAGGGGCTTGAAGTCTGCTCCGATGATCGCCACCGCCACGCTTCCGGCTGCCGACGTCGACATGTTGAGCACCATGGTGCGTCCGTTGAGGCGTGTCGGCACGCTCGTCATCATGCCGCCGGGGAAGTCTGCATGCAGGCTGGCGAAGCCATCGACGCGGATCGTGCCTCGCATGAGGCGATTGTCGTGATGCCCGTAGTGCTCGGACCAGTATAGCGAATACTCCGCGGGCGAGGTCCGGATCATGCCGGGCGCGAACATGATGCTCCGATCCGTCCAGTTCCGCTGATCCAGGCCCGGCCTTACGAAGCCTTCCGTGAACTGACGTGGGAAGTTGACCCCGTCGCGGCTGGCGATCAGCACTGCATCGGAGACGCCCACGTCGTCGTGTTCGGGGTGGCGAGTGCGGAACGGCATGAATCGCTTGGGGAAGCCCAGATAGAGGCCGGGGTCGCGTTCGTAGGGGCGTACCGCGTTCGTGTAGAAGTCTTCGAGCGGCGCCTCGCCGAAATCGAGCGGCCGATGGTCGCGCCAGGTCACGAAGTCGTCCGAGAGCGCGCGGGAGACCGACCGGACCTTGCGATCGGGATCGGGATGGCCGTCGTCGATGCCGCCGGGCCTCCGCCACTCACGGTAGTAGAGCGCGTAGCAGCCCTTCTCAGTGTCCCAGAACGCGGTGTTGAGGCTGTCGAGCGCGGGACCCACCAATACCGGTCCGTCGCCGAGGATGCGCCACGCGAGCCCGTCAGCCGAAGCCAGCGCGAAGAGGCCGCCGCCCTCCGGTAGGCCGCCGACCGCTTTGAACCGCTCGTCCTCGGCCGCGTCGGGGTTGGCATCGGCGAAGGGGGCCATGTTCTGCGATATCTTGTCGCCCTCGCTCCAGACGATGTTGTTCGCGCGGGAGTTCTCGAAATCATGGGACCACGTGAGTCGGCGCTCCCACGCGATGCCGTCTGCGCTTCGGGCGACGCAGGCAGCGTCCGTGTCGTTGGGTCCCCAGGCGGCCTGCCCCCGGTAGTAGAGCAGGTACCTATCGTCCGCGTCGCATCTAACATCGTCGACGCTCGCAGCGTCGACGATGCTGAAGTACGCGCTCTCCGGACCTTCCCACGGCGCGTCGAGCGAGAGCGCGACACCTGCCCGCGTCGGCGAATGCAGACGGAGCGTCGTCCCCTCGTGGCGGTCCACGAGCGTCTCATCGACGAATAGGTGGGGGCGTTCGCCTAATGCGATCATCGCATCTCCCCGGCCGGGCAGTCTGCCAACATCCTGACTCGTGGAAGAACGGACATTTTGTGTCGGGACACAACGTCGCGTCTAAGCGCGACACGAACAACGTCACGGCAGGCGCGGAAGGAGCTACCTCGCCTCAGGCGCGATATCTCGTGAGGTCTCGTCCGTGGCTGTCTGCTCCGCCCGTGCGGATCAGGCCGTGGCGCTCGGCGATGTCCGCTATCCGCCGCGGAGTCCATATGGGGCATTGCAGCCGACGGTGGTGCGTCCGGTACTCGTACTCGGTCTCGATGCCCACCAGCCCGCCCAACTCTACCAGTTCGGCCACCATACGACGCACGTTGACCCAGTAGAACCGCGGGTGAGCCAGAACCGGCACGCCGCCCAGCGCCAGAGCAAGCTGACACACGGCCATTGCCTGCACGGGCCACCATCGGAGGCTGATGCGCTTTCCACCGGCCTTCGACGTCATCGCGCACAGACGCGCCACGCGTTCGTCGGAGGGGTCGATGCCGTAGGCGAGGATGTGCACCGGGTGCCAGCGCCACCAGCACGTAAGCTCGACGCCCGGTACGAGAGTGATGCCGCGAGCGGCGGCGTACGCGACCAGATCTTGCGGTTCGGAGCCATCCGCCGGCGACGAATCGAGCAAGCCCGACATCGTGTCGTGGTCGGTAATCGAGAGAGTGGATATCCCGTGCGCAACTGCTGCATCCACGACTTCGCGTGGCGACATGACGCCATCGCTGAGCCGTGTATGGCAATGCAGCGAAGCTCGTCCGAGCCGATAGCGGTCGGTCGCCAGAAGATCGCGCAAGAGCTCGGTTGTCGATTCGGTAGTCACTCGGTTCCGGATCTAGGGCTTCTCGTCTGGTAGGTCGATTCGCAGCACGCGAGTGTCCTCGGCGAGGACGAACCGCCCTGGGCGAGGTATCGCGAGGTGTCGCGCTTCCGTTTTCGCCAGAGGCGTCACCGTGCCGCCCGAGCCGTCCCAATGGAACAGGTGTCCATCTCCCAGGCCGTACGCGGTGCCGTCGGGCCCTATCCTGAGCGCGTGCAGATGTCCCCACGGCGCTTCCGAGCGCTCCGATACCCGGCCATCCGACATCTCGATCAGGGCATACTCCGCGCCATTGGTCGCCACGAGCCGACCGCCCGGCAACACGCCGCGGACGCGAACGGCGTCGGCTCCCTCCCACGGGGTAAGAACTCGCACCACCCGCTGCTCTTCCGGCGACCATTCGCAGACCACTGCACTCGGTTCAGTGGCCGGGTGGCTCCCGCAATCGCCCCAGCGGTCCGTACCGCAGAACACGTGGCCGGTGGCCGGGTCGTAAGCGCACGAGTCCATGTTGTGCCCGGGCAAGAGCGGATGGACGGTATCGACCTGCCCGGTATCGGTGTCGTATGTCGAGAGCGCGCCGTCGAGCAGTCCGTAGTTGGCGTGCGTCGCCATGAACACGCGGCCACCGTCGGTGCACATGCCCATCGGGCGCGTCTGTCCGTGCCCGATCTCCGCGATCTCTCGCGGGTTCTCGCCGAACCGGTAGGGCTGGGTCGGATCGTATTCCATCATCAGCGCGCGGATGTACACGCCGATGTAGACCTTGTCGCCCAGAGAAAGCGCGCACATCGGCTCGCCGGACACTCTGGCCACCATCATGCCCGACTCGCGCCACCACCCAGTATCTGGATTCACGTCGAAGAGATTCTGTTGGCTGTAGTTGGCCCCTACGACTCGGTCCGGCCCCGCTGCTTCGAGGAACATGATCGCGTTGGCATCGGGCGAGCGGTTGTCGACCCGGCTCCTGACACGTACCCCCACCGACGGCCGCCAGCGAACGAATCCGCCGTACATGCTCACCGCGCAGACGTCGTCATTGTCGATGGCGGTCATTCGCCATAGGTCGCCGGGGCCGAGGTCGCCGCTCAGCAACACCGTTACGCCGTCTCGGCTGACACGGCAGAGCCTGGTGGACGGATGGGCGACACCATACCATACCCCGTCGCTGGTCCGGGTCAGGGCGTGCATTTCGGTGTCAGGCACCGGCGGAACAATGTTCTCGGGTTCCACGGCGTCGTTGCGCATGTTGCTGTTGCCGAGCGCGTCGGTGTCGAGCGGGTCGGAGTAGAAGCGCCGGGTCGCCGGATCGAACTCAAGCCAGTGCTCCGTGTCGCTCCAGGCGTGGCACCGGATTCGTCCGCTATCGCACACGCTGAACGAGTCGCAGTAGACCGCCCCAGGCACCACGTGCCGCCAGAGACACACCTCGCCCGTGACCAGGTCGATATCGCCGAAGAATGCATTCGGGTAGGTGCCGAAGTAGTAGTGCAGGTTCGCGCCGCAGACGCTGCCCCAGACGGCCTCGTCGGGCGGCACGGGTCTGGCCAGAATATCCCACCTTCTGGCTCCGACGTCGAAGCGGTAGAAGTTACCGCTGAACGTCAGCGCGTAGACGTTGTCGTCAGGGCCGCTCGACGCGCCATGGGAAGCGATCTCGCCGTTGGGCACGGCGTAGCGCTCGCTTGAGCCGTCCTGCACGTTTATCAGGAACAACCAGTTGGCTTCGGTGGAAGTGCTGTAGGAGAGAACGGCCAGCAAGCCGTGGCGCGAGAGATGCATCAGCCGCCGCGTGTAGCCGAGCAACGCACACGCCTCGGGCTGCGCTAGAACCTCCGGAGTCGGTGGCCCGACGTCGGGGCCTCCGGCCTGAAGGACTGCGCGCCCCGCCGATCCATCGGTATGTATCTGCGGCATTCCGATCGCCCCCCCGGGCCCATCGATCTCCTGTAACACTTTACGATTATAACACTTCGGGGCGCGCAGGGTCAAGTCTCGGCATGCCCGAGCCGATATCCCGAACGCTCGCGGCGAGGGGATGTGCGCGGCACGGTGTGTTCCATGCTCGGTTCGTGCTATCTTCGCATTCACTGACAGAAACACGCGTTGCACGGACCGGCGGCGGGTCCGACAAGTGCCGCCGGCGTCATGCCGTGCGTCGCCGATTCCTGACTCGTTCATCGGTCGCACACGCGCCGAGGAGGAAACATGAAATCGAAGGCACACCCGATTCCAGAAGCATTCGAGCGCACTCTTGGCAAAATCGACGACATCAAGGCCGTCATGTACGACACGAGCCAGAAGTGGATATCCACGACCACCACGCTCTATAACCCGAACGACGGCCTCGTGTATCTCGGCCTGACGCAGATGGACGGCGACATCTTGTACGCGCTCGACCCGGCGACCGGGAAGTCGGAGTGCTTGGACTACCTGTCGGTGCGTGGTGAGCAAGAAGTGAAGGTCCACCGGTCGCTCCAGGTCGGGCCTGACGGGCGGATCTACTCGGGGTCGGCGGGGCTTATCAACCTGCGGATTCGCGACCAATCGCCGGGCG
>CAZSJP010000368.1:0-5446 GCA_964606675.1 uncultured bacterium | reverse complement strand
ACCGGCTCCCAGGAAAAACCATGCAAACAGCGTCCAGCGCCGGATGGTCAGATGTGGCAATGTTCCTCCGCATAGTCACTTGCGCAGAGCGTCCGTCGGCTCTGCGCTAACAACGTCGGTTGCCGCCGCTCATTTAACCGTCACGGCCTGACCGGCGGCGCCGGAGGCGTATATCGCGTCGAGCATGGTCTGGATGAGCAGTCCGTCGTTGGCAGTCGAGAGCGGCTCGGTACCGTTCGCGATGCAGTCGATGAAATGGACGATCTCGCCGGTATGGCCCGAGACGGCCGCTGGTGTCGGCGTGAGGTCGACCGTCTGACCGTACTTGTCCTGGCAGATCTTGAACTCCGGCTCGGCCGAGGCGCCACCTTGCGTGCCCATCACCTGGCAGTAGAAGTCTTCTTTCGGCGTCTGGAGCAGCCAGCTCACTTCAAGCATGATCGCGGCTCCGTTGGCAAACCTGATGTGCGCAACCGTGGCGTCCTCGATGTCGTATGTTCCTGGCTTCCCCTTGAGTTCCCACTCGGCGATGCCCAGCTTGTCGAACACGGACGCGCTGACGGAGACCGGCTTGGGCTTGTCCATCAGCCACCAGGTTAGGTCAAGCGCATGCACGCCCAGGTCGATCAGTGGGCCGCCGCCCGAGACAGCCTTCGTCGTGAACCATCCGCCCATGCCGGGAACACCCTTGCGCCGCACCCATCCGCACTTGCCGTAGTAGAGGTCGCCAAGCTCGCCGGCGTCGATGTACTTCTTCAGCAACTGCGTATCGCCGCGGTAGCGGTTGTTCATGCCCATCATGAACACTTTGTCGGAGGCGTCGGCTGCCGTGGCGAGCTGCTCTGCCTGCGCGAGCGTGGCCGCCATGGGCTTCTCGCATATCACGTGCATCCCTGCGGCGAGGGCATCCATCGCGACCGATGCGTGCAGCGAGTTCGGCGTGCACACGCTGACGGCGTCTAGGCCGTCCACCGACAGCAGGTCCTCGTGATTCGTGAATGCATGTGGCACTTCCCATCGCTTGGCGGTCGCCTTCGCGCGCTCGCGGTCGATATCGACCAGCCCCACCACTTCGACGTTCGGCAACTGCTTGTATCCGTCGAAATGCGCGCTGCCGATACCGGTACCGACGATCCCTACCTTGACCTTGCTGCTCTTGCGCTTCGCGCTCATGGCCGCTCTCCTGAATGCCTGCGTTACGTGTCCTGCTCCAGACGGCGACTGCATAAGGTCGGGCAAACGCGGTTCGGGGTCAAGGACGCAAGGGGCGCCATCCGGGCGGCGCCGTACGTGCACGAGGGACGTCGACCGACAAGCCGACGTCCCTCATGATTCGCCTCGTGTCAGCCGGCCCCTAACGTTCGGACATATTGCGCAGAATCAGGAGCCTAATCAACTGTGTCAGCGCCATCGTCGCCGAAGCCACGTAAGTCCAAGCGGCCGCTCGGAGGACTTTCTGCGCGCCATCCATTTCGTGCCCGGTCAGGTAGTTGCTGCCTTCGAGAATAACGAGTGCGCGCTTCGAAGCATTGAACTCGACCGGCAGCGTCACCAGATGGAACAGCAGCGCCGCGGCGAACAGTGCGATGCCGAGGTCCATGAGGATCGTCAGGCTGCCCTGACCGAAGATCATGCCGATGAAGAACAGAGGGAAGGCGGCCTTCGAGCCGAGGTTCGCGGCGGGCACCAGCTTGGCGCGCCAGACCATCGGCTGGTATCCGTCGGCATGCTGCAGCGCGTGGCCGCACTCGTGGGCCGAGACGGCCAAACTGGCGATCGACCGCTTGTCGTAGTTGCTCTCGGAGAGGTTCACCGTGGTCGTCGACGGGTCGTAGTGATCGGTCAACTCACCCGCGACAGAGTCGACGTCGACCTCGGCAAGACCTTTCTGCCTGAGAATCCCGCGGGCGATCTGGGCGCCCGTCGCCCCAGACTGGTTCGTGACCTGGCTGTAGCGGCGAAACGTCGACTTGACTTTCCTCTGCGCCCAGAGCGCCAGCGCGAGCGCCGGAAGAATCAGCGCGAAGGTCGGATCGAAAACGAACGGGATCATGTCTTGGTCCTCAGATCTAGTGACCGGGCACAGGCCTCAGCCCGGAAGTTGTCGTGGTTTTCGTCGCGCGAACGAGGTATCGCGCGGTCCGATCCGACCACCGCACCGTGCGGCGCTGCCGACTGGGCCGACATTGCGCGGCTCACCCGACATGCGGGCGCACGTGGACTCGACCGATGCATACCCGACCCGACGTCGTCGGCGCTCGCCTTTGCGGGCTATGGGTAGATCGAGACCCCGGCGGATACGTAGTTGCGGCTCTCTTTGAGATTGACGCCCAGTTCGGCTATGAACGCAACGTTTCGCCGCAGCCCGGCTTCGATACCAAGCACGAGGTGAACCGGTATGGCCGTCTTGTCGGCGAAGACCGCATCGGCGTCGACTCCGACGTACGGCTCGATCTTGGTTTGACGCCAGCTCGCCACGAGCGTTCCGTCCAGGCCGAAATCGTCCGAGTAGTGCGCACCGCACGCGGCCGATACCTGCAGGCCCGGCTGCCCCCGCGCTCCGCTCAACGGGAACTCACAGTCGGCTCCCCAGTACATTCGGCCTCCGGCCTGCGAGTCGAGATAGCCGACCTGCACCGCGGCGTCCATGTTCGTTCGCACGCCGTAGCCGATGCGTCCCATGCCACCGAATTTGTACGGGTCGATGCGCATCAGCCCTTCTCCGGTCACCGACAAAGCGCCTTCGGCGAGTACCGACGCGGTGTTGAATACGGCGACCGTCCCCGCGCCGGCGTCGGACGCCGCGATAAGTGCAACAACTGCTATCGTTGTCAATCCAAAAGGCGTTCGCGACATGCAGCCCTCCTTGCGGACTTGTCATCGATGCGGCAAACGGACTATATATCACAAGTTGCATCTTGCTGTGCCAAACCCCAACCCACGCCGCGTTCCCGACGAACCGGCGACGCGAGCCACGGTTCGCGCGGCGTGCAGACGTCGCGACAGTCTTCTTCCCGGAGGCCGGCATGATCTTCTGTGGCGTAGTCATTCCGGCGTACCGCGCCGAATCGAGCGTCGCCGCTGTTGTCGCGGAGTGCTTCGCGGTCGACGCCATCGCGGGCGTCATCGTCGTGGACGACGGGTCCGACGACGCGACGGGCGCCTGTGCGAGTGCCGCTGGCGCGGCAGTCCTCACTCACGAGCGGAACCTCGGCAAAGGCGCGGCGCTGCTCACCGGCTTCAAACGAGCCGGCGACCTCGGGTGGGACGCGGCAATCGTCGTCGATGCCGACGGGCAGCACGACCCCGCCTCCATACCGGATTTCCTCCGAGCGAGAGCCGGTACGGGCGCCGATATCGTGATCGGCGCGAGAGCCCGCGCGGGCACCGCGATGCCGCTTGCCCGACGGACGTCGAACACGCTCTCGTCCCTCGTCATCAGCATGATCGCAGGCGTGAAGGTGCTCGACAGCCAATCCGGCTACCGGTTCGTGTCGCGCCGTGTGTGGGAGTCCGTCACGATCACGACGAGCCGGTACGACATGGAATCGGAGCTTCTCATCAGGGCGGCCTGGAAGGGGTTCACAGTGGCGCACGTCCCGATAGAAACGCGCTACGGGGACGAACAGAGCCACTTCCGGCCGTGGCAGGACACGATGCGCATAGCGCGGCTGTTCTGGCATCTGTACCTCCGCGACAAGGACCGCCCGTCGTGAGCGCTCGGAAGCTCCACCAGCCGATTCACATGTCGGCTATCAGCACTATGTCCGGCGACTCGTCGGCAACGTAGTCGCGGCCGTCGAGGTGTCCGCAACATCTGGCGCGCGGGAATCCTGCGTCGGCAGCGAACCGAAGCAATTCCCCATCCGAGATAGCGCACAAACGCGACGTAAGCACCTTGTGGGTCCACGATCCGTCCTGTTCGCGCATGATTACCATATGGAAATCGAGATGGTCCGGTGGGATCAGGTCGTAGAATCGCCAGAACAGGACCGTGCCCTCCGGAGTCGTGCGCGCCAGCGGCTCCATGAACCGGTCTCCGGTGGCCAACACGCGCCCGAGGTTGCGGCTATGGACCACGACACGTCCGCCGGGATGTGTATGCCGGTGGAACTCCGCCAGGGCCTCGCCGTAATCCTCGCGCGTGGACACGTGCGGCAGAGACGTGCCGAGGCATACAATGACGTCCGAGCAGACATCCGACGGCAACGACAACATGCCCGCGGCTCGCCAGTCGACCGTACCCTCGGTATCGCTGCTCTTCGCCCGCTCGACCATCTCGACGCTTTCATCGCAGGCGGTTACGCGACATCCCTGGTCGGCCCATGCGAGTGCATGGCGACCCGTTCCGCACGCAACGTCCAGAATGGACAGACCCGGTTTGCCCACACCGAGTCGGTTGAGGTGAGGTAGTTCGCCGGCCAGGCGCTTCGGCCAGTCGACGAAGACATCATAGAGGCTGGCAAGATCGTCGTACATTCTGGGTGCCCCACACTATGGGTAAGCTGTCTCATCGATACGCGCTTGCAGGCGACCGCGGGCGAACGCCAGGGCCTACGCCAGGACGTCGCGGCATCCGATCCACGGCTCGTCTTCGCGCGCGACGCTCTCTGGCTCGAGAAGGCCGTGCCGGCGCGGTGCTTCTGAAACTATCGGGGCCGATGCATGCGGTCAAGCGACTGCCGGAGTTGCTTCGCGGCCCGGCTGCATGCACTCTTCAGAGTCCTGTAGCGTTGTTTGCGGTTCGCAAGGACCCGGCTTTGGCTCTGAACGGAGGCCCCGGTAATGATAGTAGACGCTCACACGCACGTGTATTGGTACGGCTACGACCCGGAAAAGCTTGTGGCCAACATGGACGAGCACGGCATCGACGTCGCATGGCTGCTGACGTGGGAGGTGTCGGAGGACATGTACAGCCACGGCTACGACAAGACATTCATGGCGCCCTACACGGGGATACCGATCGAGGCGGTGTGGGATGCGATCGACCGCTACCCCGATAGATTCGTAGCGGGATACGCACCCGACCCGAAGAAGCGCCATGCCGAGGAGAAGCTCAGGGCCGCAGTCAAACGCGGCGTTCAGGTGTCGGGCGAGTACAAGTTCAGGACGCTTTTCGACGATCCGGACGCAATCAGGCTGTACAGAGTGTGTGGCGAACTGGGGCTTCCCGTGACGTTCCACATCGACGTGCCATGCCTGCCGCCAAACGACGCCGACAAGCCGGTCGAGTGGTGGTACGGTGGCGACATCCACAACGTAGAGAATGCGCTCAGGCTCTGCCCCGACACGATGTTTCTGGGCCACGCGCCCGGCTTTTGGCGCGAGGTCTCCGGCGACGCCGATGACGACCCGGAAGCGTATCCATCCGGTCCGATAGCGCCCGGCGGGAGGCTGCGCCGCCTGTTCGACGAATGCCCGAACATGTATGCAGATTTGTCCGCGG
>CAZSJP010000367.1:0-5447 GCA_964606675.1 uncultured bacterium | reverse complement strand
GCCCTCGGCCGCCAGCGCCTCGTACACCCATTCCCAGTCGGTCCTAGGCATAGAGAAGCTGGCCGCACGGTGTCCCCAAACGGGCTGACCCGAGATACCCCTCAACGTCTCAACCGATCTGTGGATGCACTCGCGGAACTCCGATGGGCGCTGTTCGCACACCAGTTCGTGCGCGTAACCGTGTGTAGCGATTTCGTGACCGGCATCCGATATGCTGCGCACCAACGACGGTACCCGGTCGGCAACCCGCCCGAGAACGAAGCAGGTCGCGCGAACGCCGGCGTCGGCCATCGTCTTGAGCAGACAACCCATGTTGCGCTCGACCCTCAGTTCGCAGTCTGACCAGTCTTCGCGCTGGATATGCGATCGGAACGCCGAGACCTGGAACCAGTCTTCCACGTCCACGGTGAATGAGTTCCTGACGTCAGACATCGCCCCGCGCTCTCCGGGCGAGCAGATGCTCATACAGGGCGACGGTACGATTCACCATCGCGTCATCGGAGTAGTCCGTCTCTATCAGCTCCCTCGCGGCGCGAGCCCATTCCTGCGCAGCGTGCGCGTTGTCGCGCGCGTGCTGCAGGCCCTCGACCAGTCCATCGCCGTCGCCAGGCTGTACGAGCCAGCCGGTCTCTCGGTGTCTGATTACCTCGGCCGTCCCGCCCGCGGCCGTGGCGACCACGGGCAACTCCATGGCCATCGCTTCCATCACAACCCCGGCAAGGCCTTCTTGGTGCGATGTCTGAACGAGCACGTCCATTACCGACAGGACCTTCGAGATATCTTCCGAGAACGGTTGTCTCACCACGATGTCGGCGATCCCTCGCTCCTTGATCGAGCGATCGAACGCCTCTGCGAACGGCACGTCCATGGGCTGCGGTGGCGGCCCGACTCGAAGCAATCGCACTCCCGGGCGGACGCGCCTCAGTCTGTCGACGACGTCGGCAAGTACCTCCAGGCCTTTCGCGACCGCCGGCCTGCCGATGTGACCGACTACGTAGTCGTCCTCGGACAAGCCTAGTTCGTCCCGCCAACGAGTCCGTTCGCGAGATGTGCAGCCCAGATGACGCTGCGCCCTCTCAAGGTCGACTGCGCTGGGCACCGTGCACGCGATTTGCGTCGGCACCCGTTCGTGGTCCACGAGGTAGCGCGTGACTGCGTGCGCGTTGCCAACCATCACATCGGTCGCTCGAAGCAGCAGCCGGTCTACTGCCCTGTGCGCGAAACTCTTCCACGTGTCTACGTTTAGCTCTTCGGCAACCACGACGGGCCATGGCGCGCCCGCTATGCTTACGGCAACACGCCCCCACGTGTTCCCGGTGGACATCATCGTGTGGACGATGGAGGGCCTCACGTCGCGCAGAAGTGTCCGCATACGCCAAGCACGCGCCGGGTCTATGCGCCGCTCCGTCCCGACGACGTGAGTCTCTGCTGCCGCCGCGAATTCCTCCGACAACAGTCCGTGCCGCATTGCGCACACGATTGGGCGCCATCGCTCGCGATCCAACTTCCTGAGCAGCGTCAGCACCTGACGTTCGGCGCCCCCCGGGCCGAGAGTACCGAATACGAAAAGCACTCCCACCGGTGCCATGAGCTGTCTCCTGTCTATGCAGACTACCTGCACGAGCGGATTTCGGGGGCGTCGCGAGGCGTGCCGGCGGGATGCCGCCGCGATGCCCGGGCCGACCGATTCATCGGTCGAGGGGTCACTATGTCGATGCAGGCGTGGCGATCGCTCGCCATGGACGCACCGAGGCGACCCAGAGCAAGCCGAACAGCAGCATTGTCAGCGGCATATACCACTTAGAGAACGGCGGAGACATGCCGAAACCGATGACGCTCACGCTGATGAGGGCGTATCCGATCCAGATTGCCTGCCCGTATCGATGGGCGACTGTCCAGCCGATCGCAACGAAAATATAGTGGTACGGGAAATACTGAGTGTGATGACGCGTGTTCCCGCCAAGCTCTATCATGGCGTAGATCGCCATCTCGCCGAACAAGACAAGGGCAACGAGGAGCAGCCTGCGCCAGTCCGTGCGGATCGAGTGCCACAGCCCTACGAGGAAGAGCGGAAACGCGAAGTACCGCACAATCACGTCCGGGATGAGGAAGACGTCCATCTTGGTGGCCATCCACGGCTGTGGACCCAGCCACGCTCTGATAAAGCCGACTGGGAGGAAGACCGCTAAGTCGGACCAGGACGTCCAGTACATCCCGGAGATCAGCGACGCTCGGGGACGAGTACCTATCAGGCCTCTCTGGGCGAACTTGAGCATCTCGAAGACGCCGTGCCCTCTGACAAGCTTGGAGACGATGATTACGACCTCGTGAGACGCGATCGCGAAGACCACGCCCGTGCCCACCGTGACCATCAGGAACAGTATCTTCAGCCGCCCCTCTCGCCGCACCGCAACCATCGTCACTAGCAGCACCAGCACAACGACACCCGCGATGTATTGGCGTATCTGTAGCAGCGCTACCAGACCGAGTGCGAACCAGACCACACCTTTCACGCTCCAACGGTCGGCCAACTGAACGGCTCCGTACACGATCGCGAGGCCCGAAAGTGTCGCCAACACGTCGCGCATGTTCGATCCGCTGATGTAGATCATCGCCGTAGATGAGGCGATGAGTATCGCGGCGTTGCGCCCGATGCGCGCGTTCCAGACGTGGCGGCCGATCAGGTACGTCATGATGATGTTCGCGCCGCCCACGAGCGCGTTCGACAGAGTCACCAGTATTTCCCGCCGCAGTATCAGGGAGTGCCCCGCAACCCATGCGAAGTAGCCGGTCCGGTTCGTGTAGAGCACCCGGACTTCGCTGACGTCGGAAAGCTGGGGGCCGGTCCACAGATCGGCCAGCCGCGTGCCTAGCCGCCAGTAGTACAACGCGTCCGGCAGTCTCAGTGGATGGTCGAACATGAACAGCGCGGCCAACATCCTCGCACACACGCCGGCCAGGACCGTGAGAACCAGCGCGTCCCTCGTGTCCCGATCGGCGACTCTCGCGGCACAAGCTACCAGGATGGCGACGCCGGTTGCTGCCCACATCGCGGGGAACCAGATTCCGATTGGGGCGAACAGAACCATGCTGACGAGCAAAGCCACGCACGCCAACCCGACAGAACCGAACAGTGCAGCTCTATCAGGAGCCATCGGTGGCCTCGGCCCCATCCTCGTCTTGCGTTACAGCGATCAGGCGACGCCACAGCACGCGGATGGATTGCAGATCGCGCACACCGATGATCGAGAGTAGCACGCCCCACACTCCGAGCGTGAGCAGGGCCTTCACCAGCAGATCCATCGGGAACCCAAGCCTCGGTTCACCGAGGACCCTCGCAGAAACGGCGACACACAAGACTGCAAATAGCACCAGGACCAATCGCACAATGTCGACATGGGCGCGAAAGTGTCTCTGCGCTGCCCAGAACATGGTGGCTGCGACGACCATATAGGCCGCCATGGTGGCCACTACGGCACCTTCCGCCGCGAACATGGGCACCAGAAAGACATTCGCCGACATCATCGCGCCGACCCCGGCGGCATAGCTCACGGACTGCCAGAACGTACGCTCCGAGATGGACACCTGCACGAAAAGGAACAAGGAGAGGTTCGAGAACACCAAGGCCGTGGCCATCGTGCCGACCAGCGTGGCAGCCGGCAGATACTGCTCGCCGACGACGACCAACACCGCCTCACGCGCGAACAGGCACAGAGGGGTTGCGATGGCCGCATTCGCCATCGCGAAGTACAGCAAGCTTTTGCCGATGACTCCCGGTGCGTCGCTCTGCTCCTTCATCTTCATCACGAACGGGCCCCACGCCATCACGACCGCAAGTCCGAAGAAAGACAGGAAATACCCGAACCGGACCGCTATGCCGTAGTAGCCGACCTCTTCAACCGTGGTCACCGCTCCCAGGTAGTAGCGCTGTCCATGCAGGATCGCCCAACTGGCGATCGCCGCAGGGAGCGTCGGCAACGCGAAACGCAACCCGCGAAGCAGATAGGTCCATCGGATCTGGCGAACGTATGTCCCGGCGAAGCGGCCCCCAACCAGAGCTAGTGCCGCGATCCCCGCTATCAGGCGACCCGCGAAGATCGCAGCGATGCCGGCATTCGCCAGCAGAAGGAGCAATATGGTCGTCACAGCCCACACTAGCGGCCGCGCGATGACGAGCGTCAGGTGACTACTCGCCTGATGTCTCAGGCGCAGTATCGCCGCGAAATGCTCGGTGAAGACTGTAACGGGCACCGTGAGCAGTGCCAGGATCCAGACAGTCCGCATCTCGGGGGACGGCCGCTGCAGCAGAACAGCGGCAGAGCCGCAGACCACCAACACAACGCTTGTGGCAACTATGACGCCGAGGTGCGTGGACGCAAGCGACCGAGCGTCCGACTCGTAGTAGTACCGGGTCAGCGCCTGATCGAGGTTGAAGCCGGTCAGGAAGAACGCCAGACTTGCGTACGCGGCGACGATGTCGGCGACGCCTATCTCAGCCGGCGATAGAGCTCGTGCCACGACGAACAGTGCGGCGAACTGGATCGCTCCTTCAGCCGCCCTGCCGACACCGTACAGCGCGGCCTCGCCGCCGAGCTGTCGGAAACTCATGGCACTCTCTGCGATGGCGACCGCCGACGAAGAGCCATCTGGAAACCAGCTCTCATCCTCTGCCACCCATCCGCGAGATACGCCAGTAGAACACCCCACACCGCGCCGAGGAAAGCGCTTAGAATCACGATGCGTCCCCGTTTGGGCCAGGATCTGCTCTCTGGCGGCTCAGCCTTGTCCACCCGCACGAGCGACGACACGTCGCGGGCTTCATCAAGCCTGGCAAGCTCGTATTGCTGCACCAATAGCTCATTTATGATGGTGTGAATCGCTACCTCGCGCTCTATTCGAGCGTATGCCAACGCCCTTTCGGGTACGTCCGAGAGGGCCATAAGCGGATCCGAGGCCCTGTGCCCATCCGGAGCGATGAGTCGCCCTTTTCCAGCAACTAGCTGGGCTCGTTCGGCCAGCAGTTCACGAACACTGTAGTGGTCGCGACCAAACATCTGGCGCTTGGCGGCGATCTTGACCTCGAGGGCCCGAATCTTCCCCTCGACCTCCGCGATCTGCGATATCAGGACAGCGACCTGATCGGGCAGGCTGACCACTCCGTGGACTGCTGCGAACTCGCGGGCGGTCTCTTCCGAGCGAGCCAGCGCCCCCCGATTCTCTCGTACGCGATCCTCATTCGCTAGAGCAGCCGCAAGCTCAGGATCGCGGTCGGTCACGGCTACCTCGGCCACGCCTTCCGGAGACACAACCACCTTGGTGGCACTCTCAAGGTTATCCCGTGCGTCAGACAGCTTCGCCGACTTGTATATCGCGACAAGCTCGAATTCGTCCACAAGAAGCCTGCGGACCGTCAGGCTGTTGAGGTAGCCAACTAGCCTATCGAGTTC
>CAZSJP010000366.1:0-5489 GCA_964606675.1 uncultured bacterium | reverse complement strand
CGCGTCGGGTCGTAAGGCGCGGTTGCCACAACACCCTCGGCAGCGGCGCCGGCAATCTCGACGAAATCCGGGTGCAGCACGCGGTCGCACGCGTATATCGGCGCGGTCAGCCCGGCGGCGCGGATCGCGCGCACGAGATAGCCGCCGGGGCGCGCATCGCCCCAGAAGACGATTGCGTCGGGGGCGATCTTCGCCAGCAAGTCGGTCTGCCTCTGGAACGTCGAGTCGATCGACTCCCAGCGCAGGTCGTAGTTGATCTCCGCTGGAGCGGCGTTCTTCAGGCGCGTCGAGCCGTACCGAAACTCCGTCACGCCGAAACGCCCGTATCGGTCGTTCGAGCGCAATATTGCCACCCGTCGGAACCCACGGTCTCGGTACAGGTGATACACGAGCGTGTAGCACTGCTGCCTGTCGTCGGCCGTCAGCCGCACGACCCACGGGATCCTCGTCTCGGTCAGCGTCGGGTCGAGGTCGGCCACGTTGACGACCGGGACCTCGGTCTTGAGCGCCACACGAATCGCGATGTGGGTGTTGGCGCCGTCCACCGATCCGATCACGGTCCACACGCTGTCCTCATAGCTGAAGGCCGCCATCTCGTTGGCCGAGGCGCCCCATATCCCCGCATCGTTGCGCGAGACGACGGCGAACGGCTTACCCTTGTAGCCACCGTCGGCGTTCGCCAGTTCGACGGCAAGCTGCACGCCTTGCGCTATCGCACGGCCGATGTAGGTGGTGTGCGTCCGTTCGAGAGGCGCCAAGAGGCCTATCTTCACCGTGTCGACGTCCGGTTCGGGTTCCTCGCGCCCGTAGCCGGCAAACTCCAGCGGCGTGTTGAAGAACTCTTTGTACGGACGGCGAAACTCCTCGGAGAACGGACGCACCTCGGCGGGCCAACTCGCGTACGAAGCGCGCACGGTGTCCGTTGAGGCGGCTTCCTGGGCCGATGACCGACCGACCGCGGCCAGGGCGGCGGCCGATATCAGCAGCAAGCCGAGCCTGTAGCGTATCATGGTCCGCTCCGTGACTGCCCCTCTGCGCGAGCTACTCCGCGAGCCAGGCCGTGCGACGTGGCCAGCCATAGTTGGTCTCCGACGAACTCGCAGCCCAGCAGGAAGTTATTGGGCAGCCCGTCGTCGAGATGCCGTGTTTCGATCAACTCGCCCTCATGGTGAATCTGTATCTCGTATCCCTCGTCGCACGTTCCGGGGACGGAATACCCGACGTCGCCCTTGCACGGCACGTACGATACCCAGTAGTTCGTGTCGTAGTCGACGACGCTCAGACCCTTGTCGGTGCAAAGGTAAGCCCTCCGTCCGCGCGCCTTGACGAAGTTGATGAAGTTGCTCGCGAGGCCGGTATCGTGGTCCATGTAGCCGCGCCATTGCTTGAAGTTGTAGCTGCTGAGGCCGAAGTAGGTCGCCGCCCACACGATTCCATCGCGGTAGCTGACGCCCGTGGTGATGTTGTGCACGATCCCGTCGTCGCGGAGCAGGTCAATCTCCATCTCGCGGTCGGGGTCCATATACGGCTTCCACACGCCGGTGGTGAGGTCGTATTCGAGCATCCCGCCGCCCCAGAGCGCGGCGAACACCAACGAATCGTGCGAATCGACCGAGTATCCCCATGGCTCGTGCTGCGGGGCCGACTCGGGAGTCCACACGTCCCACGAGTCATCCGCCACGCGGTATCGCCCGGTGCCGGCGGTCGTCGCGAACCACGCGTTCTGATTCTCGACGCAAACGCCAAACACGACGTCGTTCGCGAGGCCGCTGTTGAGTTGCGTGTACGTATCAGTGCGCCCTCCGGCAGCGATCCGCGTCAGGCCGCCCATCGTGCCGAACCACGCGTCGTGGCTGAGGGTGTCGACCGCGACCGAGACGACCGCGCGGTGAGCTATGCCGTCCGCCACGCCCCAGGTCCGGACGACGCGGCCGTCCTCGATGAGCGCGACGCCGTTGTCGGTGCCCACCCACAGCCGGCCGAGGGCTTCGTCGGCGGCCAGCGCGAAAACCTTGTCGGACGGCAACCCGTCAGCCATGTAGTAGTGCCGCCACGAGTCGTAAATCGGCATGTCGGACGGCATCTCGGGGCGCGGCTCGCCGGCCGAGGCCGGGAACGTCGCCGCGACCGACACGAGCAAGGTGAGGCATGCGACCCCCAGCGATCGTCTGCGCATGAGGTTTATCACTTGCTGGCTCCATCCGGCGGCGGGTGGTGCTCGATACGTTTCCACCATTTGTCGTAGTCGAACCGAGGCAGCCCCGATTCGGCAAGGTCGTGCAACGGTTTCTCGCTGTAGTGGCATGCCTGGCAGAGGTCGGCGTTCTTATGCGGGACGAATATGCGATGGCCGTCCAGCGTGTCCTTCGCGACTTCGGCCACGTCGTGCTCGCCCCCCGGGCCGTGGCATATCTCGCATTGCACGCCGTCTTCCCGGTAGTAGTGCGGGCTGAACACGGCGCGCACCGACCGCGACGGCGGCCGATGGCATGCCTCGCAATCGAGGTCGGCCGCCGGCCCTGTGTGCGTCTCGGAGAGTCGTTTCACTTCGACGCCGCGGCGAGTGTCCAGCATCAGCCCCGAGCGGGCATGGTCCGAGCCCGACCAAACGCCGAAAGCGTGCGCGTGGCACGCCCCGCAGCGCTCGGTGCCTACGTATCGCGCCGTCGAATCCGCCGGCATCGGCAGGCCCTTGGCCGTGACGGAGGACGGCTGCAAGGCCCACGTCAGCAGCAGGGCGGCCGGCCACCACCTGGCGCCACCGTGCGTGTCGGAATGTCGTCGCATCAGAAGGTCTTCATGTACTCGATGAGATTGTTCAACTGCTCTTTGGTCATGTCGTTGGTCTTGCCGTGGAGATCGTCCGGGTTGAAGACAGTCCATATCTCCTCCAACGTCCAGCAACGGCCGTCGTGCATATATGGCGCCGTGTCGTACACACGGTTGAGCTGCGGCGTGTCGACGTGGCGCTCCAGATCATGATACAACTTCGAGCCAACGTCATGTAGCTTGCCGTCCATGTAGAGGGGCTCGTCGTGGCAGGTTATGCACCGGTTGGCGATGGGTATGTATTCGCCGGTGTTCGTGTAACGTCGCTCGAAGAGCGCTTTGCCGCGACGTTGCGCCGGGGTCAGCCTGCCATCGGCGCGCACATACGGGTTCGGCTGCAGCGGCGTAGACTCGATGTAGTGGACGATTGCGTCGACGTCGGCCGGCTCGAAGCCGTGCGAACGGAAGAACAACTGCGCCGCGCGTGGGCCTTCCTGCCGATGCAGCGTCGGGTTCTTCGCGTTCCATTTGAAGGGGCCGGTCGCCGCCACGCCGCGCATTGTTCTGTTGTCGACGACATTCAGCCCCATGCCGCCGTCGATGGCGATATCGTACAGCAGGCCGTCGACGTTGTTCTCCGGATGGCAGGTGTTGCAGGCCATCTGCTGTTGGAAGCTGATCGCGGCATGGTTGAACAGGTACTCGCCCCGGCGCAGCTCTGTCTCAATGTCGGGCCCGCCGAGGTCGATCAGGTCCACCATCCGTCGCTCGCGGATGTCGACGATGCCGATGTTGTCCGAGAGCCGGTTGGCGACGTAGAGCAACCCGCCATCGGGGCTCAGCGCCATCGCTTTCGGGTTCCGGCCCGTAGGCACTCGCCCGACGACGTACTCGTCGCTGATGCCCAGGTGCCGAGCGAACAGCGCGATGCTGTCGGCGGAGACGCCTATCCGGTCGTCGCGTATCTTCAGCACCCGCTCGATGCCGCGCCAGTCGAGCACACTGATGAGGTCGACGCCGCTGGAGCTGACGTATACGTACCGACCGTCGGCGGAGCACACGACGCCGAACGGGTCCGGGTAGTATCGATTGACGTCGTCCAATAGCAGGTACGCCGTCTTGCCGCCCGGGCGAGCTTCCGCGACGATCAGGGCGTAAGTGACCATCCATCCCTGGTACACTTGCGTCTCGGGGATCAGGTTGCGCGGCACCTCGGCGACTGCGAGTATCCACTTGCTGTCGGGTGTCCACGTGACGCCCTGCTGGATCACGGTGTTCCGAGCGGGGCGATGGTCCAGAACGAACCTGCGCTCCGTGTCGATGATGGTGATCTCGGTCTCCGGCGGCTCCCGGAATCCGACGGGTCGGGTTAGCTGGCTCGTGACCGCGACCAGCTTCCCATCGGGGCTAAGAGCCGCTCCGAACGGCTGTCGGCCCGCTTGCAGCCGCCTCTCGATTATGCCCGTCGCAGCGTCTATGACCGACACACTGTGCGTCGAGAGATTCGCGGCGTACAGCCACTCTCCCGCGAGGTCGGCCACTATGCCCCGCGGAGCGATCCCCGCCTCCAGCGTGCGCACTATCTCCAGGCGCGAGAGGTCGGCCACCGAGATGCTATGGTCCCATCGGTTGGTGACGTACGCCAGTCCCTCGTCGGGAGATAGCGCCAGGCCGAACGCCTTGCGCGTGAGCTTCACGGAGCCGGTCACCGTCTTC
Organism: uncultured bacterium; assembly: GCA_964606675.1. GTDB lineage: Bacteria > Latescibacterota > MWCZ01 > MWCZ01 > MWCZ01 > CAZSJP01. The sequence continues at coordinate 1,004 of CAZSJP010000366.1, read as the reverse complement.
GCGCGCGTGTCCACTCGCAGCAGCTCGGCCGTGTTTTCGCAGAGCACGTAGAGGATTTCGCCGTCTCGCGTTAGCGCGATGTTGATCGGCGACTTGTATAGACTGTCCGCGCCGACGGCATAGCGCGCTCGCCAACTGCCGTCGAAATAGCCGGGCGGCTCGTTTGCGAGCGGCAACGACGCGACGACAATCGCCACGACGATGCACGACAACACACTGCGCCGAAGCGTCATCTCGGTAGCCCTCCCGCGGGTTCGTCGGTTTCGTTGTCGTACTGGGCGCCGAGGTCGATCCACGTGCATAGAGCTTCCACGGTCTCGGCGGAGAGATACCGAAGCGCCGATCCGGGCGTGTACGGAATCTCGCTGGCACTCGACCACGCCTCGGCGGGCATTCGTCCGAGCGCGTGCCAAGCCACCGCGCTGTTTCTGGCGTATCCGGGCACCACGTAACGGACCGAGTCGGTTGTCGTGCCGGCGAGCAGCCTTCGGTAGGTATCGGCTGAGCCACCAGGGCCATCCGGGTCGATGGCGAAACGGGTCCGGTCGTCGGCATGGCACTGTCCGCACTCTGCGGTGAGGCGCGGGGCTATGTCGTGCAGGAAATCCACCGTCCATGGCAGCTCGCCCGAAAGATCGACGGCTTCTGCTCGCAGAAGCGCCTCGGTCATCCGGTTCTCCGGCGCCAGTTCCTTATTCTCGTGGCAGCCGATACACCCACGGCGGGAGCCTCTGCGCACCCACATCCAGCTCTGCATCGACACGATAGCCGACCTGTTCCGATCCAGCAGCTGCAGCCGCAAGGGAGTGTCGGCCGGCAGGCGCAAATAGAACGAGCCGTCGTTCTCGACCGGTCCTTCGCCGACGACCCGAGCACGGTACGAATACGGCTCGCCATCGGCGCCGGCGGGGCTCTCGCGTGGCACACCCTCGATGACCCGCACGTACTTCACAGTGCCCGGCGTCAGGCCCTGCATGCGCGGGTGGGTAGAGTCGTACACGTTC
>CAZSJP010000365.1:4271-5490 GCA_964606675.1 uncultured bacterium | reverse complement strand
ATCGACGAGTTCCACTCGGTCCAGAACACCGGCACGCCCTGCGCCTCAAGCCACTGGTGGAGCAGCGATGCCTGGGTTGTCTTGCCCGACCCGTCGATCCCCTCGACGATAATCAGCCGACCGGGCAGGCTATGGCGTTCGTGCAATCGTGCCACCTCACGTTCTCCCTTCTTGCCGCGGACTCCGATCCGCTTGAAGTATGTCGATCAGCACGGGGCGTCCGGCTACCTCTTCGAGCAGGTTCGCCTTCCGGCCTGCCCCCCAGATCTCCGAATCTGCCTCGCCTGCAACATCCAACTGCAATTCTATTCTGCCAGTTGCCGGTCCGGCGTCCGGATCCGGCAGGCGAACTGCGATGTGACGAACGACGCTCCGGTGCGATCTGTCGAGGCCATCCGCCACGCGCAATACTGCCGCCAACATGCGCACGGTCTCGTAATCCTCCGACGCCATGCCGGCGAAAACCTTGTGGCCGGGTCCGCGCCAGCGTTTCGTATGGAACCTGGCCACGGCTGCGATGATCGCGCGCTCTCGCGGCGTGATACCGGGCAGATCGGCCTCGGCGATGAGCCGCCACGAATGCTTGTGGTGACCTTTGGTACCAGTAATATAGCCGATATCGTGCAGCTGCGCGGCATACGACAGCAGCTCTGCGGCCTGCGTCGGCGCGCCGGCAAATGCAGAATGGCCACGAAGCCCGTCAAGAAGCTGTCCGGCAAGCTTCTCCACTTGCGCCGAGTGCGCTCTGTGCTCCTCGCACCGGCGTGCAAGTTCGAGCACGCCGTCTCGGCGGCGCACCTCGCGCGCAGCCAGCCTCTCCAGAGCTTCGGGCCGCTCGGCCGCTGTCGCGTCGGGCGTCACGCGGGTAGCAGCCGCCGCAGGCGTTTCTTGCTGAGGCATTTCATCAACTTCGGCCATTCGTCCTGGAAACAGTCCCAGGCTTGAGATCTCTCGGCATCGCAGCGCTCTCGCAACCAGTCCGCAAGCGCTCGATCGGGCTCGTCGCCCCACATCGCTGTGCGGACGTCGGCGTCGTGAACGTCACCCAAGGCGTCCTGGGTCGCGATGAGGCGGCGGATCAAGCATCTGCGCCCGCGCGATAGAGCGCAGTACCACGCTTCTGCCATGTACCTCATTCTACGGCATTCCCTCCGCAGCTCGTGCATACGCTCCGGCGCGTGCTCGTCAAGAGTGCCCTCGTACGCACGTATTCGACGTG
>CAZSJP010000365.1:0-4252 GCA_964606675.1 uncultured bacterium | reverse complement strand
AAGGCTCGCGGCACCTCGGAGCGCAGTTTCCTTCCCGACCGATCCCCGACGACGTGCTGTCCGTCGTCATGATCGACCCACTTGCACGCGCCCTCGAGAAACGCCTCGACACGAGCCCCGCGAAGCTCTTCGACCAAGCGACGCATGCACGTGCGCCGGTCGCGGGCCGCGCGGTGTGTCAGCGTCTCCAAGCTAGGCAACATGTCCGCGCTCGCGCTTCCGCCGGCTTCTCTCAGCCACAGAAGCTTGAGGTCGCCGTCTCTGACGGCACCCAAGATGTCACCGAATCCGCGGATCTCGGCGACCATCGCCGCGTATGCCTCCGGGGGCCATATCGCGCGGTATGTCCGGAGCGCCGCGCGGAAGCGCCTAAGCGCCACTCTGACGTCGTGCCTTGGGACGACACCCGCCAACGTCCCGATACCTTCCCACTCCGACAAAGCCTGAGCGAGGTACCCTCGAAGTACGACGCCCGCCGACCGCGCGACGGACTGCCTCGGCGAGACCGGCGGGCGCCACGGCTCCACAGCCCGGTCAGTCGCCCCGACCGAGAGCCTGTTGCCCGTGACGCGCTCCCAGAGATCGGCCTTCTTCCTTGCTCGTCGCGCGTCGCGCGTCACGGCGGTCTCATCGCCTCTGACGAGAATCGATGCACGCTTTCGGCTCTTGATTAGCGCTACTTCCGTCGCGTGCGAGAAACTGTCGTCGAGGCCGTCGGCCACTCGGACCAGCGCCGAGATCGCCAGCGTATCGCTCTGCATGTCCGGACGCATCGCTAGCCAGAGCGGCTCATTCTCCGGCACGACGAGTTTGCGATGAAACGCTACGATGCACGCCACCGCGCTCTTCTCTTCCGGCGAGAAACCTCGCAGGCCTTCCTCGGCGACGATGTCCCGTCCGGCAACGTGATGGTCGGATGCGGCCTCCACGAGCCCGACGTTATGCAGCAGCGCGCCGGCCTGAGCAACCCGCAGCATTCGCGGGTTCACGCGATGAGACTCGAGCAAACCGACGAACAGCGCCGTCGACAGATCTCGAACGTGCGTGCTGTGACGGAGGATGTCCTGATGGCGCAGCCGTAGCGCCGCGACGGACGCTTGATGCATCTGGGCACCTCATTTCTCGTGGCAGACTGCCTCGTTCACTTCGCCGTGGCGTCAATCGCGAAGGTGGAGCAGCAGCGCACGCGGTCCCTTCAGCGCTTTGTATTCCAGAACGGCGGCGGGAGTCGCCTTCTGCACGAATCGTATGCCTTGCCGGTCGAGCCAGAGACAGGCATCGTGCCCGAGGCTCAGCCGTCCTTCGGTGCCGGTTCCCACCACGAGCACGTGCGGGCTGCTCCGACATATCTGCTTGACCTCTTCGACGCTGACCATGTGCGCGTCGCCATAGACCTGCCGCGAGAGCTTTCGGCGTCGCTTCTTGATCGATCCGTCGCCGCGAACAACCACGTCCTGCGTGTAGCGGTGGCCGTTGATCTGGATTTCGCCGAGGCCGATCCACTCGATCTGAGGGGTGTAAGCCGCCGCACCGCCGACCTTGCCCGAAGCCGATGCCTCGAACGCGATCGCTGCGGCGCCCATCACACCGGCGTCGTCGCCCAGCGCCGAGGGTACAATCCGTGCGACCCCGTCGGGGCCCACCATCATTCCTTGTTCCGCGTGCTCCAGGATCGTCGGCATGATGTACCGACTGCACGCCTCCATCACGCCACCGCCGAGCACTACCGCGTCGGGGTCGAGCAGGTTCATCACGTTGGCAACGGCATGTCCGACCACGCCGGCCGCGCGGATCATAACCTCAGAGACCAACTCGTCCTCGTTCTTCAGAGCCTTGCGCAGCAAGCCGCTGCGTAGCCTTTCGCCTCGGCCTATGGCGTCGGCCAGAAAGCTGGGCCGTCCGTTCGCAACGGCCTCACGAATGTCCCGGTCGATGGCGGTTCTGCTGGCGAGTGCCTCGAAGCAGCCCTCTCGGCCGCAGCCGCAGACCGGCCCTCCAGCGGCCATCAGCATGTGGCCGATTTCGCCCGCGGCTCCGCGCGCTCCGGTGTAAAGCTTGCCGTCGACAACCAGGCCGCCGCCGATTCCGGTGCCGACGAATATGCCGACCAGGCTTGAGGCGTTCTTGCCGGCGCCATAGCGCGCCTCGCCAAGGGTGCACAACGTAACGTCGTTGCCGACGGCGACAGGAATGCCGCACGCCTCTGTCAGCGTTCGGCCGAGGTCCGTGCCGTCGAGAGGAAGATTGGGGGTCGTCACTACGTGACCGGTGGCTTCGTTCACGATCCCCGGCACTCCGACACCGACCGCCGAGATCTCGTCCTCGCGGGCCGATCGTAGTGCCTCGATCCCGGCGATCAACTGGGTGACTATATCGTCCGCACTGGCGGTTGCCGACTGATCCCTCTCGCGCTGCAGGATAGCGCCGTCGGTGCCGACGACCGCGAACAGCACCTTTGTGCCGCCGAGGTCGATTCCGAGAACGGGCCGAGCGTCCGCTGCCATATTCGCCTCCTTGCGCTCGACTACCGGCGAGCGCTTCAGAAGCGGCCCGTCTGCGCGGCCGCTTCATCGCCCCAGAACAATAACATACGACATACCGGGGTCAAGTGACGAGGTCACCGCATGGCTGGGAAGTGGTTGCGCGCCACGTACGTGTTCCAGCACTCGGCCGTGCCGTGAAGTTGTACCTCGCGAACGTGCGCCGGATCGGGGTTAAGCCCGTCGGGCGCAAGGTCTTCGAAATAGGTGATGATCTGACCGCGATCCACGAGTTGCTCCTGAAGCTCCGATACCGGCACGTCGGCAACCCGGATTCCGCGTCGGACCGAAATCGATGCCGCGACGCCGGCGGCTTGTCCGGTGGCCATCCAAAGAGGCTCCATGCGCAGCGCCGAGAACGCGACGTGCGTCGCGGAAAGAGCGACCGGAACGAGCAACCCGTCGACACGGCGCGGCAACATGGCTCCATACGGCACCTGCCCCGGCTGCGCGAGTCCGTGGCGTTTGTCCGGGTACCAGAGCACCCCCTCCATCACGCCGTCGATCGCGGCGGATCTGTCCTGGCACGGATGAATGTCGAAACTGTGTTCACCGACAGCGATGCTGTCGACGTGAATCGGGGGGCGCAACTCACCGCGAGTCCGGAAATCGTGCTCGGTCAGCGTGTAACGACCTTCGATCCTCCTCGCCTGCCTGACGTACAGTTGCCACGGCAGGTGATCGGATTCGACGAACTCGTCTGACGGGAGGCCCCATCTGCGGGCCTCGTCGGCGATGGATGAAGGGAGCCGCGGGTCGTGCTGCAGCCACCAGAGCAAGCCGACGGCGTGATCCAGGTGCCACCGGAAACTCTCCTCGCGTCCTGCGTCGTCGGCGTCGGGATAGTCCCAGTTCCGGCCCGGGCCGTTCATGCTCGTCATGGCCTCTATGTGGCCGTTGGCGTAGCGCTTTCCATTCGCGAGGCGACTCCCGGCGATCACGTCGCCGAAGCCCCGGACCACCCCTGCCTCGATGTCCCGCAATATCGGCAGGTAGTCCGGCACGTGGCCGTCGATGCTCTCCGGCCTCGGAATGGGCAGCTTCCTCGCGTCGTCGTCGGTGAGCATCATGCGGAAACAGTAGGCCTGGATCGAATCATGCGGCTCGCCGGTGCTCTCGGGAAGGGTCCTGCCGGTTCGCCAGTCGCGGTAGACTATGCCGGCGTGTTCCTCTCCGAACTCCTCGCGACCTTCGCGGCCGACTCGGTACGGGACGCCGGCAGCCGCCGCCACGTCGCCCTCGTACGTCCCGTCGATGATAACGCTGCCGTTCACCTCGACCTCGTCGCCGGCCGGAGCACGTACCGTTACTCCTTCAGCACGATCGTCGACCGCGCTAGCACGGGTCAGGGTGTGCCCCGATAGGAGCGTTATGTTCCGTTCGGCGCCGACGATATCGTCGAACGCTTGCTCCGCGACGGAAGACTCGTAGTACCACCCGTCGCGACAGAATCGAAACTGATCGGACTCGACTCCGTACGTCTGGGCGTAGTGCATGCGCACACGATCGATGAACTCGCGGAAGATCCCCCCAAACGCGTCTCTGCGAACCGCATCGGTGCTGGCAAGGCCGCTCGCGGCCATCCCGCCGAGATGCGATTGCGGATTCACGAGCGCTACCTCGAGCCCCTCGCGGGCGGCGGCGACCGCTGCAGCGACGCCGCCGGGCGTGCCACCATAGACGACGACGTCGCTCTTCATCGACATCTTCCT
>CAZSJP010000364.1:0-5498 GCA_964606675.1 uncultured bacterium | reverse complement strand
AAGCTGGTCCAGCTTCCTGTCCGCCAGATGCGCCACACCCGTAAACTCCAGCGCCTGCTGGGCGATTTCCATGTCCCTTCTCTGCTCAAGCCCGAGCATTCCCAGGTGTGGCGAGCGGCCCATGAGGACCGTCTCCAGCGCCGAGAAAGCAAACGTGAACGTCGTCTCCTGAGGCACCACAGCGATCTTCCTGGCGGCCTCGCGACGCGGCACGTCTCTCAGCGATCTTCCGTCGAGACACACCGTTCCGCCCAACGGTTGGACGACCCCGGCCACAAGGCGCAGGAGAGTCGACTTGCCCGATCCGTTGGGGCCGATTACGCCGACGAACTCTCCTGGCCGAATCGACGCCGATATGTCGTCGAGGACGAGTTCGTCGCCGTACCCGAACGAAAGTCTGTCGACTGCAATAGTTGGCACTATTCCCTCGTCTGGGGCGTTGTTCCGATACACCGGCGCTCCGCCGCCGCGGGACGCACTATCGCACGCCCATTGCGCGGCGTAGGTCCGATGCCGAACGTTCAAAGATGCGAGGCGTCGCAGGCGAGGTCAACGAATCGCGTGCGTAGCATGCAATGGAATGGCGGATTAACAAAGCTTCATGGTCCATTCACCGTGAGGTAATCTCGAAGTGGTATCTTGGGTCGCACGCGTGCGTGCACGGGATGAGTTTCGGACATGTCGGGCGACGGCGATCACCGTTCGGCGCGGCTGCTTGCGCGCTGCCGTGCTGTTGGCTGCTGTGCTGGCGATGCCGGCTACGTCTCACGCCGACGCGATCGACTCCGTGCGCACAGCGGTTGCCGACACGCCGACGGCAGACTCGGCCTCGTTGGTCGATCGCACGCCGGTGACCCCTTGTAGACCATGGGTTGCGTTCGGCCTCGGCATGGCCGTTCCCGGCGGCGGGCAGTTCTACCTGGGCGACTGGATCGGCGGCATCGAGTCGGTGGTTGCCGATCTGCTTGTGTTCGAGGCGTTGCGGCGCAGCGGTGCCACCGGAAGCTCGATGGCTCTCTTCATCGGATCGATGCACCTCGTCGAGGCTATGTTCGCCGTCCAGGATTGCCGGTTGGCGAACGCGCGGCGGACGTCTACCGCATCGCGCGAGCGGCTCCGCTTGGGCGGCGAGCTCGCGCGCACTGTGGCGGCAGGCAGTCGCCCGAACGCAGAACGCTGGAAGTTGAGCGTCGGTCTCAGCATTCCTATCTCGATCTCCCACAACGAACCCGGTTCCTATGCCTCAGCGACGAGCGATACTTATTCTGGCAGATGGCGTGCACCCCGCAGTACTGAGCGATCTCATGTCGGAGGGGCGGCTGCCGTCGATTAGCGACGCGTTTCCCGACGCGGCGAACAGGCGCGACGCAGTGTCGGTCTTCCCATCCACAACCGGCCCGGCGTTCATCCCGTTCGTGACCGGCTGCCATGCCGGCACGATGGACATGCCGGGCATTCGCTGGTTCGACAGGGCCGCGTGGGTGGCCAGGAACGGCGCACCCTCATACCGCAGCTACGTCGGCCTCGGCGCCGGCCGTATGAGCGCGGACATGAGCCGTGAACACCCGACCCTTTTCGAGATCGTGCCACGATCCGTCAGCATCTTCAACCAGGTGAATCGCGGCATCTCTCCAAAGGGACACCCGACCCGATACAGCCACTTCCCCTGGTGGTACTACGGTCACGAGACCAACAGGTGGGACCGCGTCGGCCTCGCGGCGCGTCGGCACCTCGTCAGCGCGCTCGATCGGGACCCCGAGTTCGTGTTCTGCCTCGTGCCGGATATCGACTGCATCGCCCACCTGACCCACGTCAGATCTGAAGAGACGTTCGCGGCGTACGACCGGCTCGATGAGACGACGAAGGTCCTACTTGGCGAGCTGGATCGCAGAGGCTGGCGCGAGGACACACTGCTGCTGGTAGTATCCGACCATGGACAGTCCACCGTACACACGCACCTGGGCCTGCCCGAATGGGTGGCCGCGCAGGGCATGTCGCCGTTCTACTTCCCGTGTCTTCGGAGGTGGGGGTTCGATTCGGCGGTGATGGTGTCCGGGAACGGGATGGCGCACTTGTATCTGCGCGACGGCGACCGGTGGCGCCCCGAACCGTGCTACGACGACGAGATTCTGGCGCGTCACGCCGGGCTGATGGATGGGCTTCTCGCCAGGCCCGAGATAGACGTCGTCGCAAGCCGCGCGGAGACAGGGGCGATTGTGGTGCGGTCTCGACATGGTTCTGCGACGATAGATCGTCGGGCGGACGGGCAGATCGCCTATCGCGTGGAAGGGGGAGACCCGTTCGGATACACGGTCGACCTCAGCGGCACGTCCGCGTCCGACGACATGCTGCGCGCGACGTGGCACACGCACTATCCCGATGCACCCGATCAGTTGTCGCTGCTGTTCAAGTCGCCACGGTGCGGCGACATAGTGGTGAGCGCCGCGGTCGGATACGACCTGCGCGACAAGCACGAGCGGCCTGAGCACAAGTCGGGCCACGGCGCGCTGCACGAGGAGCACCTGCGCGTGCCCGTGCTCTCGACGCAGCCTTTGCCGGGCGCCCACCTCCGAACCGTGGACGTGTTCTCGACGATCCTCAGGTGGCTTGGGCGGCCTCTGCCCGACGGCATCGACGGTAGGGACCTGATGGGCGGCTCCGACTCCGACACCCGTTGAGATACGGGCGGCTCCGGGTGGCTACCAGCGAAGGACTTTGCGCAGCTTCTTCGCCTGCGCTCTGCTCAGTGGCACGACGGTCCTCTTCTGGTCGTCCAACGTCATTCGGTAGGTTCCGTTGCGCCAGGGTACGATCTCGTCTACGTGGTCGATGTTCACGATGTATCCTCGGTGAACGCGCCAGAATACTACGGGGTCGAGATCCTGCTGTAGTTCCTCCAACGTCCGGTACGTCGTCACGCCGGAGAACTCGGCCGTGGCCAGGAAGACCACGCCGTCCAGTATGTAGGCATAGGTGGCATCTGCCGGGTCTAAGAGGAGATAACGGTTGCCTTTGCGCACCGAGAGCCTCGGCGGGCGGCTGTGGGCTACGGTGTCGTCCGACCCCACGGCCCGTGCCAGCTCAGGCAGGTCGGCCTGCGAGTTGCCCCCCGCTGCCATGCGCTCTCGGAGCCTCTCCAACGAACTGCTCAGGCGCCGCTCGTCCACCGGCTTGAGCAGATAGTCGACGGCGTCTATCTCGAAGGCGCGGATCGCGTACTGATCGTACGCGGTCACGAAGATGACGTTGGGCAGCACCGACTCCTTGCTCAGATTCTCGACAACGTCGAATCCGTTGACGCCGGGCATCTGGATGTCCAACACCAGCAGGTCCGGCTCCAGCTGTTTCGTCATCGCGATGGCGACGTCGCCCCCTGGCGCTTCACCGACGATCTCGACGTCGTCATGCTGTCCGAGGAGGAACCGAATTTCATCTCGCGCCGGCGCCTCGTCGTCAACGATGAGGGTGGTTATCATCCGGTGCTCCCCTGCGAGCGTGCACTTGCTGTGTGCCCGTCGGCTATCGGTGTCGGAGTCGGTGGTTCACAGACCAGGCGCGGATCACCCCAACGACCGTGCGCCAACCAGAACATAAGCCTCGGCGGCCTCGATGGCGACGCCCGGCGCTGGTCTTCCGAGGCTACGCGCTCCCGGGCGTCTCTTCGCCGGCCCGAGCCGGTATGCGGATACAGACCTGCGTCCCGCTGCCGGGAGTGCTTTCAAGCTCCATCGAATGCGAACTGCCATAGAGAGATCGCAGTCGCTCTCCTACGTTGCTGAGGCCTATCCCTCTTCGGACGGAGTCTCGCGTGGCTCTTTCGCTCATGCCGACGCCGTTGTCGCGTACCTCAAGTTCGAGCATGTCGCCGTCGATGTGGGCCGCGATCGTGATGACACCCGTGAGAACGCTGGGCGCGATACCGTGCTTGATCGCGTTCTCGACCAGAGGCTGCATTATCATCGCAGGTACCTCGGCCGACAACGCCCGTTCGTCGACGTCCTTGACGATCAGCAACCTGTCCTCGCCAAATCGAGCTTGTTCGATCTCCAGGTAGTCGTCGATGAACTCCAACTCCTCGCTGAGGGTGGTGACGTCGTCGCGCGCATAGAGTAGCCTTCTCAGGATCGTAGAAAGCTTGACTATCACCGCGCGCGCCCGCTGTGGGTGAGTCCTGACAAGGGAAGTGACGGTATTGAGCGTGTTGAAGAGGAAGTGCGGGTTGATCTGGCCGCGCAGCGCCGCCAGCCTCGCCTCAGCCAGTAGCGCCTCCTGGCGTCTGAGACGGGCCTCTATCCGCGGCGTCGACCAGATGCGGAGCGTCACCCCGATGCACGTCAGCGAAGCTAGGACCACGGCGTAGTACGAGATCGGGTCGTCCGGAGCGAGCGCGAACAACCAACGTTCGCCGGTGAACCGAGCTAACTCTATGTGCGCGACCGTCATGATCGCACCGGTCGCCAGCACCAGCAGCCTCGGCTCAAGTACCCCCTCGCGCCGCCATCTGCGCCAGCCGTGGATCACGTTGCCGAACGGTACAGGCGAGAACGTCCATATCAGGTCCGGGTCGCTGAGAAGCCTGCGCGACAGACCCGCGACGACGCCGACAGCGGCAGCTGCGGGCATCGCGAGCCACTCGCCGTTCCTCAGGGACATCAGGCCGCCCGCCGTGCCGGCGCATAGCCCGGCCTCCCAACCCATCACTAAGCCGCCCACCTGGGCGAGGATCACGGTGACGTCGGCGCCGACGTACCCGAGGCTCAGTCTCGTGGATGCGCCGGCAGCGGCGATCACGCCGAGGACTATCCCGAACTCGGCGCGCCGACGCGAGTCGGGAGACGCCGCAAGGATCAGCCGCGTGAATCGTCGGAATCGGAGCAGGAGGCTGGCGCTCATCGCGACCACCGCCACCTGTACGAGCAGCGTCGCGAAGAGGAGTTCGTACCTGGCGAATGTCGACTGAATCGGTGGCGTCACAGCATGCTCTTGGTTGCCGTTCGTCGGTGTCGGTCCGCCGCGTGCGGCGATGGGGGAAACTCACTCGGACCTGGCCCTCAGATCCGCCCACCAGCGCATTCGCTCACCGATCGTCTTCTCGTAGCCAAAGTCGGTCGGCGTGTAGTAGTCGGCTCCTGCGACCTCATCGGGGCGGCACTCCTGCCCGCTGAACGAATCCGGCGAGTCATGGTCGTATTGGTAGCCTCTGCCGTAGTCGAGGTCATTCATCAGGGCGGTCGTGGCGTTCCGCAAGTGCAGCGGCACCGGGAGGCTGCCATGCTTCCTAGCATCGGCCATCGCTGCGTCCATCGCGGTGTAGAGAGCGTTGGATTTCGGCGCCGTTGCCAGATAGACCGCGGCCTCCGCGAGTGCCAGATCGCCCTCGGGGGAGCCAAGCATGTGGTACGTCTCGTGCGACGCTATCGCCACGCTGAGGGCGCGCGGGTCTGCCAGCCCAACGTCTTCGACGGCCATGCGGACCATTCTGCGCGTCAGGTATTTCG
>CAZSJP010000363.1:0-5507 GCA_964606675.1 uncultured bacterium | reverse complement strand
TTCGCCGGCCATTTGGCAGTCGCCGAGTTCGGCCGCGATGCCTGCAGCGGCCTCGAGCACGCGCGCCCGGTCGTCATCGCCCTTGTAGATGGGAACCACCACGACCTGATGCGGCGCCAGCCTCGGAGGGACGCGCAGGCCTCTGCCATCGCCATGCGCCATGATGAGCGCGCCGACGAGCCTTGTGCTGACACCCCAGCTTGTCGCCCACACGAGCTGTAGCTCGCCATCCTCGTCCTGGAAACGGACGTCGAACGCGGTTGCGAAGTTCTGCCCGAGAAAATGGGAGGTGCCGGCCTGCAACGCCCGGCGGTCTCGCATCATCGCCTCGATGCAGTACGTGTCCACCGCGCCTGCGAACCGCTCGGTTTCGGTCTTGACGCCCGTGACGACCGGTATGCCCATCCACTCCTCGGCGAACCTACGATACACGTCGAGCATCATCAGCGTGTGGTCGCGCGCCTCGGTTTCCGTTGCATGGGCCGTATGCCCTTCCTGCCAAAGGAACTCCGTCGTCCGCAGGAACAGCCGCGGGCGCAGCTCCCATCTCACGACGTTCGCCCACTGATTGTAGAGCAGCGGGAGGTCGCGGTACGAGTGTATCCAGTCGGCGTACGTGTTCCATATGACGGTCTCGGACGTGGGCCGCACGACGAGAGGCTCATCGAGTTCCCTGCCGCCGGCGTGCGTGACAACCGCAAGCTCGGGCGAGAATCCTTCGACGTGATGCGCTTCTCTCGCGAGGAAGCTCTCCGGGATGAACATCGGGAAGTAGACGTTCTCGTGACCGGTGTCCTTGAACATCCGATCCAGCGCCTTCTGCATCAGCTCCCAGATCGCGTAGCCGTACGGGCGGATCACCATGGTACCGCGCACGGGGCCGTGGTCGGCCAGTTGGGCCTGCTGCACGACCTCGTTGTACCAACGTGAGAAGTCTTGCTCCGGTGAAGTGAGCTTGGGCATCTGCATTCATCCTGTGAGGTGGTCGTCGTTTGCGCCGAAGGTGGGTGGCTGGCGTGCTATTGCGCCCATGTAGTATACACATTGCGGCCCTCCATTCACAGCCGGAAGCGCCCTGTGCGGCGCAAGGTCGGCTCGGAATGTTGGTCGCGTCGGACGGCGGTTGTAACTTTTAGGTCTTGGCGATAGGTAGCATATCGCGGGGAACATGTCGAGCCCATGCGCGTCCGATCTAGATGTTACGGCGTGCAAGTGGCCGCGGCACAAGCTCATGTAGCGATCGGGAGGATGCCTGTGGACGATCGCCCTGGCGTCGATTCCGTGGGCGTCGGCGTCGGCGGGATCATCGTGGACGACGCCCGACGCGTGCTGCTTGCAGAGCGTGGCCCCGAGGCGCGGAACCGCCACGGCCAATGGGAGAACCCCGGCGGCAGCCTCGGCTTCGGCGAGGAGTTCGAGGACGCAATTCGCCGCGAGATCCGAGAGGAACTCGACATCGAGGTTGCGGTTGAGGGCCTCCTGCGCTTCGTCAACCATATATTCCGGGACGGCGAGCCGGGCGAGGAATCCATGCATCACTGGGTATCGGCAACGTTCGTCTGCCGCCATACCGGAGGCGTGCCGAAGATCGTCGAAGTGGGCAAGTGCTCCGCCATCGACTGGTTCGATCTCGACCGCCTTCCCGCGCCGATGGCGGAGATATCGGCGGACGACCTGGATTGCTACCGGCGGCTGACTCGCGACGGCGGCAGTCTGATGCCCGCGGGCCGCTGCGGCGCCGATTCGGCCGAGCGTGCGTCTCGGCACGAGTGAAGACAAGTCTGGAAGGTGTTTGTGGGAGCGAATGAAGGGACCGTGCTTTGAATCTGCTTAAGATGCTATACGACAAGCACAAACGCGCGGTGAAGAAACTCTGGCCCATCGTTTACGAGATCCTCGAGGTCTACGATGGCCTCAGCTCGATCTCCGACGAGGAGTTGAGGGGGAAGACCGACGAGTTCCGGCGTCGTCTCGGCGATGGCGAACAGATCGACGATCTGATGGTCGAGGCGTTCGCCGTAGTGAAGGAGACCTGTCGGCGCTTCACCGAGCGGGGCATGGAGTGGGACGTCGTGGGCAAGACGCTCAGGTGGAACATGATCCCACACGACGTGCAGCTCGTGGGGGCCGTAGCGCTCCATCAAGGCAAAGTCGCCGAAATGGCCACGGGCGAGGGCAAGACGCTCGTCGCCACGATGCCGCTCTACCTCAACGCTCTGACGGGACGCGGAGCACACTTGGTCACGGTGAACGACTTCCTCGCACGGCGCGACGCAAGCTGGAATGGAGCGCTCTACCATTGGCTGGGGCTGTCGACTTCCGTGTTGCAGGACCCGAACGCCAACAACGGGATAGAGGCCTACCGCGTGGATTGGTCCGAGTCGGACGGCTACCATCTTGTGTCGGCGACCCGACAAGAAGCCTACCGATGCGACATCACGTACGGTCGGCAGGACCAGTTCGGCTTCGACTATCTCTACGACAACATGGCGTGGGACGTAGACGATCAGCGGCACCGCAGAGACGGCTTCTACTACGCCATCGTAGACGAAGCCGACCAGCTACTTATCGACGAAGCCCGCACGCCGCTCATCATCAGCGGCCAGGTGCCGGAGTCCAGAAGCGGTGTCTATTCCGATATCAAGCCTTTGGTCGAGCAATTGGTGAGACAGCAGACTCGAACCGTTGCGGAGTTGGTCAAGGAGGGGGCGGAGAGCTGGAAAGAGGGCGACGAACATGCGGCGGGCATCAGCCTTCTGCAGGCTCAGCGCGGCGCCCCGAAACAGCAGAAACTCATGGAGCTGCGGCAGGACGGCAACATCCAGAAGGCGATCACCCGCGCCGAGAACGATCATCTCCGGGCGAAGACACTGTCGGAGCTTGACGACCAAGCGCTGCTGTACGTCATCGACGAGAAGAATCACTCTGCCGAGCTTACCGACAACGGACGTTCGACGCTCTCGCCGAGCCAGGCCAAGCGGTTCGTCCTGCCCAACCTGAGCGAAGAAGTCGCCACGGTAGAGAACGACGAGCACTACACCGACGACCAGAAACACAAGTTGACGCAGCAGGCGTATCAGGACTACGCCCAGGCAGCCGACCGGATACACGCTGTGGGCAACATGATCCGGGCGTACGGGCTCTTCGTTCGGGACGTGAACTACGTCATACAGGACGACAAGGTCGTGATCGTCGATGAGTTCACCGGGCGCCTCCAGCCGGGACGACGGTTCTCGGACGGCCTGCACCAGGCGCTCGAAGCCAAAGAGAACGTGACCGTCGAGCGCGACACTATGACGGTGGCAACTATCACGGTTCAGAACTACTTCCGCATGTATGAGAAGCTGGCGGGGATGACCGGAACGGCTGAGACCGAGGAAGACGAGCTCTTCCAGATCTACAAGCTCGAAGTCGTCGTAATACCAACCAACAGGCCAATCAACCGCGACGACATGGACGACCTCATATTCCGCACGAAACGCGAGAAATACGAGGCGATCGTGGAAGAGATCTGAAGGCAGCAAGAACTACGGTAACCGGCGCTCGTCGGCACGAGGTCGGTCGAGGACAGCGAGCACCTGAGCGGCCTGATCAAGGATAAGGGCATCAAGCACACGGTGCTGAACGCGAAATACCACCAGCAGGAGGCGGAGATCATAGAGCGGGGCGGGCAGCCCGGCGCCGTCACCATCGCCACGAACATGGCCGGGCGCGGCCAGGACATCAAGGTCGACCCGAGCGTGCTGCTCGAATCGATCGACAGCGACGACGGCGGCCCGCCGGACAAAGGCGGCCTGCGGATCGTCGGCAGTGAGCGGCACGACTCGCGCAGAATCGACCGGCAGTTGCGCGGGCGCTCGGGCCGGCAGGGCGACCCCGGTGCGAGTCAGTTCTTCATCTCGCTGGAAGACGATCTCATGCGTCTGTTCAACTCCGAGCGCATCGCAAGCTTGATGACGAGGACGGGCGCCGAGGAAGGCGAGGTGATCACCCACCCGATCGTGACGAAAGCGCTCAACAGCGCTCAGAAGCGTGTGGAGACCAACCATTTCGAGATCCGCAAGCGCCTGCTCGACTACGACGACGTCATGAACCAGCAGCGCGAAGTGATCTACGACCGCCGACGCTACGCACTGGAGCATGAGAACCTCCACGAGGAAATCGGAGAGATGATCCAGGAGGTCGTCGATGAGCTTGTCGCCGAGTACGCGAGCGACGAGGTCGACGCCGAGGGGTGGAACCTGGATGCGCTGCAACTGGACGTGAGCCGCATTTTCGGCGTCGACGCCGGACTGGCTTCCGCTGAAGAGCTGATGGTGACTGAAGACGATGCGGAACCGGTGGAGCCCGACGCGTTGAGGGACCGGATACTGCGTGCGATCGACAAGAAGTACCAGAGCCGGTGTGACGAACTCCGCCGCAGAGCGACCAGCGAGGGCATGGACGATGAGAACGCCTTCGTAAGCCGCCTCGAGAAGACATCTATTCTGTCTGCAATCGACGAGCGCTGGCGCGATCACCTCACGGACATCGAGGACATCAAGGGCGGCATACATCTGCGCCAGTACGCTCAGAAGGACCCGGTGGTCGAGTTCAAACGCGAGGCGTTCGACATGTTCAGCGCCATGATCGCCGAGATAGACCGGCATGCGCTGGAGTCCGTGTTCACCGCCCAACTGCCATCCGAGCGAGTGATCGAGCAGCGCCGTGCCGAGACAGAGCGACTAAGAGCGCTCCACTCCGAGTTCGAAGGCGAGAGAGACGTTGGCGACGCGCCGAAGACAGTCGGCGCCGAACAACAGGTCAGGACCCCTGGTGGGCGCGGAGCGCGCAAGCCTATCGCCGGCAGACGACGCACGGGCAAGCCGAAAGCCGGGCCGGTCACCGTCGAGAAGACCGTGAGCCGGAACGCGCAGTGCCCCTGCGGAAGCGGTAAGAAGTACAAGTATTGCCACGGGGCCACCTGATCGCACCATCGCATGGTGCGGCCGTGAGCAGACGAGTCGCTTGACAAGGAGAGCGATGCCAACAACCGCGAAGACAGATATGGCCGACGCCGGGCCCGCGAACTGCTTCTCGATAGACGTCGAGGGATTCGCCGAGTCGAACAGACAAAGCTTCGGCACCCAAGATGGTCGTCCCGACGAGAAGCGGCAAGCATACGAGATAGATGCGAACATGGATGTCGCCTTCGGATTATTGGCCGATCTCGGCATCCGATCTACACTGTTCTTCCTCGGGCGTATCGCGAACGCCATGCCGCATCTGATCAGACGCGCAGTAGCCGAGGGCCACGAGATAGGCTCACACAGTCTCGAACACCTGCGTATCTTTGATCAGGACGCCACGGCGTTCCGGGACGAGACGAAGGCCGCCAAGGAACGGTTGGAAGACCTCGGCGGAACGCAGTGCTATGGGTTCAGGGCGCCCGACTTCTCGATCACGAAGGCTTCGGCTTGGGCTCTGGACGTGCTGGCGGAACTGGGGTTCGTGTACGACACCAGCAT
>CAZSJP010000362.1:319-5508 GCA_964606675.1 uncultured bacterium | reverse complement strand
GACGACGCGATGCGGATCGTCGGCGATGCGTGCGAGAGGAACGGCAAGAAGTGGGCCATCACCGCGGGTACGACCGAGGAGTTGGCCGCCAGAAGAGCAGCGGGGGCATCGCTCATTCCGTGGGGTGGCGATTTCAGAGCGATGCTGAATGCTCTGAAGACGTGCGGCGAGGAACTCGACGCGCTAGGTCTGTAGAAGCCGTATCGCGCGCGTTTCCGGCCAAGCGCCGGACGGCACGCATCGGAGGCACCGATGAAGGTCCTTGTGATAGGCGGCGGCTCGATAGGCCGCAGGCATCTGGGAAACCTGAAAGCGCTCGGCGTCGAGCGTCTGGCGGTGGTCGAGCCTGTCGCCGAGATACGCTCCGAGACGGCGGGCAAGGTCGGCGCGGAGAGCTTCGAGACCCTATCGGCGGGGCTCGATTGGATGCCCGACGTCGCGGTGGTTGCGACGCCGAACCATCTGCACGTCGAGCACTCCCTGGCTGCGCTTGAGGCCGGCTGCCACCTGTTCATCGAGAAGCCGCTCTCTCACAACGACGAGGGCCTCTCGGAGTTGGCCGAGAAGGTTCGCAATTCGGGGCTTATCTCGCTGGTTGGCTGCAACATGCGGTTCCACCCAGGGCCGGCCAAGGTGAGGCGCCGTCGGCAAGGTGCTCTATCAGAGGTTGCATGCTGGCTCGTACTTGCCGGGTTGGCGGCCGTGGCAGGATTACCGCCGGAGCTACTCGGCCAACTCGTCGATGGGCGGCGGATGCATACTCGACTGCATCCACGAGATCGATCTGGCGCGCTGGTACGGCGGCGAAGTCGAGGAGGTATTCTGCGTTGCGGGTCGCCTCAGCAACCTCGAAATCGACACCGAGGACTACGCCTCGATCAATTTCAGACACGGGAGCGGCACCGTCTCCGAGGTGCACCTGGACTATCTCTCGCGGACCTACGAGCGAGGCTGTCACATAGCGGGCGAGACCGGGTCGATCCTGTGGGACTTCGAGCGCGGGGAGGTCCGGCACTACGATGCCGATTCGGACCAATGGACCACCTATCCGCACCCAAGCGAATACGATGTCAACACCATGTACATAGAAGAGATGCGCCACTTCCTCGACTGCATCGCCGACGGGACGGAGACGACGCTTGCAGCCGACGAAGCGGTGCTCGTGATGCATGTCGCCCTCGCGGCGAAACGGTCGGCGGACAGCGGCCGATTCGAGAGGACGGGTAGCTAGCGATGAACGGACTCAGCGGCAAAGTTGCGCTCGTAACCGGCGCCACCGGGCTTATCGGCGGAGCCGCGGCGCTCCGTTTGGCCGACGAAGGCGCGAACGTTGCGGTTGCCTCGCGGTCGATGGGCAACGCCGAGCGCTGGTGTGAAGAGAACGCGAAACCGGGCAGGAGCATGCTGCCGCTCGAACTCGACGTATCGTCCGAAGAGAGCGTCGGCACCGGGATGGACAGACTGCGGTCGGCCCTCGGACAGCCGACGATCATGGTCGCGTCGGCCATCGAGCGCGAATCGATCGGTGTCCCCATCGACGAGCTGACCATCGAGAGCTTCCTTCACGTTCAGCGGGTGGACGTGGCCGGCAACTTCATATGCTCCAGAGATATGGCAGATGGACTGGAGCCAGGCGTGGGCGGAAGCATCGTGTGGCTTTCGTCGATCTATGGAAGCCGGGGCACCGACCACTCGATCTACCCGGAGGGGATGATGCACTCGCCGGTGCACTACGGGGCTACGAAGGCCGCCGTGCAGGGCCTCGTGCGCAACCTGGCAAGCGAATGGGGGCCGAAGGGAATCCGTGTGAACGCGGTGGTCTCGGGTGGCGTGAGAGACGTCGAGCGGCAGAACGAGGAGTTCGTCGCCCGGTACTCGCGGAAGACGATGCTCGGTCGGATGGCGTGGCCGGAGGACATAGGCAACGCCTGCGCGTTCCTGGCGTCGGAGGATGCGTCGTACATCACCGGCACGTGCCTGGACGTCGACGGTGGTTTTCTCGCGATGTGACTACCGGCGCTTACGCCTCACGGCGCAGCGGATACGCACCGTATTCCAGGCCGGCCTCGATGTACGCGAGGAAGTTGGCTTCGGTGCGCTCGTCGCAGGTCGGCCACTCTTGCAGGCCCGCGCTCGGGCACAGCACGAACCCGCCGCCTTCCCCGGCATCCAGGATGCTCTGCCGCACGCGTTCGCGGATCTCGTCGGGCGTGCTGACGTAGAGTTCGTGCTTTTCGATGTTCCCTTCGAGCGCCATTCGGCCACTGACGCGGCGCTTGATGTCCGCAAGCTCGATATCGCCCCACGGCGGCGGCTCGAGTGGCTGTAGCACGTCGTTGCCCGCATCGATGAACTGCTCCAGGACGGCGTTCATGCTGCCGTGGCTGTGGCACCAGACGATCCCGCCATGCTCGTGGATCAGGTCGGTCCACTGACGGTCGTACGCAACGGTCAGCTCTTCGAAGTCCTTCACCGACTGCGATGGCGGAATGCATACCTCGGGACCAACGTAGGCAAACAGCGGCCCAACGCCACGTTCGAGCATGTAGCGGAGCGTGACCATGGTTTGTTCGAGGTACATCTGAGTCATCTCGTGGAGCAAGTCGCGCTCCTCGATGCTCCAGAATGCGTACGTCTCCGGCCCCAGCTGATTCTGCACCGCGTACATGGGATGCGAGACGCCGCTCATCACGACACCTCGGTCGCCCATTTGCGCCACGCGTTCCGCGAATCCGGAGACGTCGCCCGTCGGCGGCACGAAAGGGATCGACATGACGCGCCTGGCATCCTCGACGCTGTCGATCTGGTGCTTCATGCAGTAGCCGGGTTTGCCTTCGCGATTGAAAGCGTCGATCCGCGTCACGGGTCCGGCCGGCGTGTGCGTAGTCGTCACGCTTTCGAAGTAACCCTCGATCTTGCTCTCCCGCTCCTCGCGCGTCGTCTCGATGGGGCTCGGGCCGCCGGGCAGCCCCCAGCCGCCGACAAGATCGGTCGTCTCCCTGGCTACGTCGATCACTTTGGCGTAGGAGGGATGCATCGGCTGCGTCAGGTCGTCCACTGCCCACACGCGGACGGGCACTCTGTCGGGCACTTCGTTGCGATACGCCGCCATGAGGCGCTCGTGGCTGGTCATAGCCGCCATGTGTGTCCTTTCGTCGCGTAGCCCGACGCGATCGGTTCGTCGACGTCGATGGGCTGGCCTCGGCCGGCGATGGCCAGCACTGCCGGCCGTGCCGGCAGCAAGAAAGTTCGCTCCGCTGGGCGCACCCAACGGGGCCGTATCTGCCGCGGACGAGCGCGTCAGTCCACGAAGAAATGGCGCTACACCCACCGGCGCAACCCTCCACCTCCGGTTTCGCTGCGTGCCAAGACATCGGCACAATCGCCGGTTCGACGATGCGGTCATGTTCTTTTTCCGGGCCATGGCGTTGACATCGGCCGTTGAATTCCTACTTTCTATTTGGATGTTGCATAGATCACTAAGCCCGTTCCATGGATATGGGAAGCTGCGTAAGTCGCACTGTCCCCGAAATGCAACCAACCTGAGACGAACTCCTGCCGATGGTATCGACACTATCGTACGAACGTGTTTGGCACGCGTCCTCGTGCTGAGGTAGACACCGGGCGACAGGACTTGGCACTGTAGACTCACAGGTGGGGCCGGCGGCTGACCGATTAGCCAGAGGCCCGCAACCAACTGGCCGGATCGCGAGGAAAAACGATGAGCCCATCCGAACTCTATGACCACACCCAGATCGCAACCGTATGCAAGGCGCTCAGCGACGAGACCCGACAGCGGATTCTGATTCTGCTCCGGGAGCAGGCGCTGAACGTCGGTCAGATCGTCGAGCATTTCACGCTCGCACAGCCAACCATATCGCGACATCTCGCGGTTCTGAGGCAGGCCGGCCTCGTCACAGCCAAGCGTGCGCGTCAGCAGATGATATACAAGCTGGCGCCCGACATGATCAATAAGTTCTGCGCGGACTTCTCGAGCGCCTTCTGCAATGTGAAGTCCAAGTAGTTCCTATCAGCGCTCTGTCAGGACGTTTCTGCCGGCGATGGTCCGGCAGAAACGTTCCGGCTTACGAAGACCAGAGCACCAACCCCATGTCGTGCGGCGTGATGAGGTTCTCGTGGACCGGTATCACGCGGACAGCGAAGCCGTGTTTGCCCGTGCCGACCGCCGGCACGGTGCCTTCGTACAAGTGAACGTTGGCTTCGGTCGAGACGTGGTCCATGCCGGCCGGCTTGCCCTCGACTATCTCCTCGTGTGTGTCCACCGGGCCGTGATACGCTTCGACGACGACGTCCTTGGGCGCCAGCTTTCCCAGGCTGACCCTGGCTCTGATCTTGAGATGCTCCCCCACTGACAATTCGGAGTAGTCGTCGGCCTCAACTCCGTCCAGTTTGACGTTCTTCCAGTTCGCACGAATCAGTTTCTTCCACTCGGCCAACTGTGCCGCCCCGTTGGCCGCGGACGTCTTCATCGATCGCCATCTGCCCGATGCGGGTATGTAGAAGCGTCGCGAATAGTCCTCGACCATCCGGTTCGTGTTGAAGTCGGGCGCGAGGTTGTCCATGCTGGACTTCATCCTGGCGATCCATTCGTGAGGCAGGTCGTCGGTTCCTCGTTCATAGAAGGCCGGCACGATCTCCTTCTCGAACAGGTTGAACAGCGCGCGCGACTCGACCTCGTCCTCATATTCCTGCTCGTGTTTCCCGTACGTCTCTCCACCACCGATAGCCCAGCCGATGTCTTTGTCTCCGTAGGCGGCGTATGCTTCGTCCCACCAGCCGTCGAGTATGCTGACGTTGAGCGCGCCGTTGACGGCGGCCTTCATGCCGCTGGTGCCGCTGGCTTCCAGTGGCCGACGGGGCGTGTTGAGCCACACGTCAACGCCCTGCACCAGGTATCGGGCCACGTTGATGTCGTAGTCTTCGATGAACACGATCCGCCGCCGAATCTCCTCCGAGCTTGATGCGAAGTGGATTATCTGGCGGATCAACTCTTTCCCGGGAACGTCCGCGGGATGCGCCTTGCCGGCAAATATGAACTGCACGGGCCGATTCTTGTGGGTGAGCAGGCGCATCAGGCGCTCCGGCTCGCGGAGCAGCAGCGTGGATCGCTTGTACGTCGCGAAACGACGCGCGAAGCCGATCGTCAGCGCCTCCGGATTGAGGACTTC
>CAZSJP010000362.1:0-309 GCA_964606675.1 uncultured bacterium | reverse complement strand
ACGGGCGGCCATCATCTCGTGTCGCGTCCCTCCTCGGCTTCGGATCTGACGGGCCAATCGCTTGCGAGCGAAGGCGATCAGGCGCTGTCGGCGACGCTCGTGGGTTCGCCACAGCTCTTCGTCGGGTATGCGGCGCACGTTGTCCCATATGCCATGGTCTTCCGGCTGATCCATCCAGCGGCGCCCGAGGTAGCGACTGAAGAGCCACGCGAGATCGTTCGATATCCACGAGCGAACGTGAACGCCGTTCGTGATAGAGCCGATGGGCACCTCGTCCGCCGGCAATCCTGGCCAGAGACTCGTCCACAT
>CAZSJP010000361.1:0-5530 GCA_964606675.1 uncultured bacterium | reverse complement strand
CTCCAGCTTCTGCCACCGATCAGGTCCGAATCTGTTCGAGGTGTTCGGTACCGAGGGCTACGTGGGACGGGGCCATCCCGGGCAGGGCCTGGTAATCCAGAGCCGCCGGATGGACCCGGACGGGCTGGGAGCGCAGATCGTGCCGCAGAGGCTGCCCGATTCGCTGCCGAGCATCATGGAAGCGTGGATCTCGGCGATTCAGAACGGCACGGAACTGATTACTACAGTCGAGGACGGCCGCAACCTGACGGAGATGCTCGAAGGCTGCTACGCCGCGTGGCGAACCGGCAAGCGGTACGAATTCTGACAGCTTTTCTGCGCTCAGCGCAACGCGGGGCAGCAGCGTCCGATACGACCATCGGCCGCTCTGCCCCGTTGGTATGCCCCCACGACCGGCAGGCATCGCCCGCCGGACTCGGCGGGCGCGAAAGGAATGACATGCCCAAAGGCAAGAGCCACGCCATCGAGTCGTCCGAATTCTGCGATCCCGGGACCGGGGTCGAGATCGTCCAACTCACCGGTAACCCTACCACGTCGACCAGCTTCTACTTCGAGAACATGCAGTTCACGGCCGACTCGAATACGGTAGTCTTCTCCTCGCGACGAACGGCCGACAGAGACGCGCCGAGCGATCTATATCGATGCGACGTCGACGGCAGGAACCTGATCCAGCTCACCGACTGCGACGACTTCGGCGGAATGGCGTGTCTTTCCCTCGACGGGAAGAAAGCCTACTATCCGGGCCGGAAAGAACTCCGTAGCGTGGATCTGACAGACTACACCGAGGAAGTCGTCGCCGGATTCGACTACGGCGTCGGTAACCCGTCGGTGGGAGGCGACTACGTCTTCGGTCGCACCGGGGGGCCGGATGGTACATCGGCTGTAGTTCGTTGCCCGATAGATGGCGGCCCTCCTGAGACGATCCGCGAAGGGAAGACCATCGGCCACCTGAACGCGAGCAGAACCGGCAACTGGGTCGCCTGGATCGAGACGTCCGAGATCAACGAATACGGCGCGCAGACATGGTACGTCATGCGTGCCGACGGCACCGACAACCGCCGATGGGCGGTGCAGAACTGGGCGCACAGCTCGTGGCTGGGGCTGACCGACCGCATGCAGGGCACGCTTCTTCCGCCCGGGCACGGCCTGAACCACATCGCACCCGACGAGACCGAACCGACGACCATCGTCGCGGCGGGGCCGTACTTCTGGCATTCCGGCGCCAGCCTCGACGGTGAGTGGCTCGTCACGGATACCAATTGGCCCGACGTCGGATTGCAGCTCGTCCATGTGCCGACGGGCCGTTTCGGTACGCTGTGCCTATCGCTTTCGGCCAACGGAAGTCACCCGACGCACCCGCACCCGAGTTTCAGCCCCGACGGCAGGAAAGTGCTCTACAACTCGACACGAACGGGCATATGCCAGATCTACGTCGCCCACGTTTCGGACGACCTGATCGAGGAAGTGCGCGGTGGCGACCTGTACAAGCGCAGCCGTGTCGGGCCGAGGATGTTGTAGCGCCCGCTCCATGGCGGACCGTCACCCGCAGCCTATGAGGTACACATGGCCGACAGCCCGATCGCCATCGAGCCGAACGTCGCGAACTTGCTCCTCGACGACGAACTCGTTGCGGAGAACGCAAACGCGACCCGCACCCTCCACACGCTGGGGAAGCATGGCGGCAGCCCGGTGCTCACCAAGTCCGGCCCCGAAGAGGGGACGTACCTGTTCGGCACGATCCTGCGCGAGCCCGATCCCGAATCGGGCGAGACAGTCTTTCGCATGTGGTACTACGCCGCCGGCGGCGGAGACACGTGGGTCGCATACGCCACGAGCGCCGACGGTATAGAGTGGAGCAAGCCGGACGTCGGTCAGGGCGCGGCAACGGGCGAGTCGGCACCGAACGCTGTGTTCAACCCATCGGACGAGAAGATCATCGGGTTCGCCGGGGTCGTCAGAGACCCGCGCGACGACATCCCGGACGATGAGCGTTACAGAACCGCCGTTCCGGCTCTGCGCACTTCGGACGATGAACGCTCGTACGTGCTCGCTACGTCGCCGGACGGCATCGCCTGGACGAAGACGGGCCGGTTCATCCCCGATACTCCGTCCTATGCCGATCCTTCGTGCCTCGTGTGGGATCCGTTCGAGGAGCGCATCAACCTGTACACGCGGGCGAAGTACGCTCCGCCCGAGGTGATCGCGCAGGAAAGCCCGAACTTCTTCGGCAGAGCCGTGGCGCTGACGACCAGCGACGACTTCCACAACTGGTCGACGCCGGAAGTATTCATGTGGATCGACACCGACGACCCGTTCGGCTCGGAGATATATGGGCTATACGCGTTCCCGTGTGCGGGGCAGTGGGTCGGGTTGCACCAGATTCATATGTCGATCCCGGAACTGGCGTACATCGATCTCGGTTTGTCTCATTCGCGAGACGGCAGGCGGTGGACGCGTGAACGAGAGTTGGTGCTGACCAACGGTGGCATGGGGGCGTGGGATCGGTTCAACCAATGCCCGTCGACCAGGCCTGTCCGCGTCGGCGACGAACTGTGGATCTACTACTCCGGTCGAACGAAGCGACACGGTGAATACAAGTACAGCGGCCTCAAAGACGACGGGCCTCGCAACGTGTCGATCGGCATCGCGACGATTCGCGTCGACGGGTGGTGTTCGATGGGAGCTAGCTTCGATGGCGGAGAGATCGCCACCAAGCTGGTCGTTCTGCCCGAGGGCGAGATGTGCGTTAACGCGAAGTCGGATTGGGGCGAGATCGTCGTCGAAGTGAGCGGCATCGGGCCGGACGCGCCGGCCTCGGTTCGATCGCGGCCGGTCCGTGGCGACGGCTTGCGGCTGCCGGTCGAGTGGAACTCGGGCGAATCGCCGGCAGCCTTCAAGGGCAAGCCCGTGCAGCTTCGGTTCGGATTGAAGAACGCCCTGCTCTACTCCTGGACGGTCGGCTAGCGCTTCGACCGACGCGAGAACTGGGGATGATGGCTCGTGTGTGCTGAAACGACGTCGGTGGATGCCGGCGTATCGCAGCTGTTCCTCGATGACGATCTGGTCGCCGAGAGTACCAACGTGACGCGCCGGTGGCACCGCCTACGGAAGCACCCGGCGAATCCGGTCATGCAGAAGTCGGGCCCCGAGACGGCCACGTATCTGTTCGGCACTGTGATCCGGGAGCCGTATCGGGGCACCGTGGGCGACGAGGCCCCCCCCCAATCCCCCAATTACCCGATGTGGTACAACCCATCCGACCGGAAGCGGCACAGGAACGCCTACGCCGAGAGCGACGACGGGCTGGACTGGCGGAAGCCTGATCTCGGCCGAACTGGGCGCTCGGGCGAAAGCGTGCCCGCCCCCAACGCGGTGCTCTATCCTCCGGAGCACAGACTGATCGGGCTCTCGGGAGTGATCAGGGACGACCGCCCGAGCGTCCCCGACGACGAACGCTACAAGCTGATGACGCCTGCCAAGCGGGGCGACGATCCAAAGGGATACCTGACGGCCACCTCGCCCGACGGCCTGCATTGGCGGATGCAGGGCGGGTTCGTGCCCGACGAGCCGACATATGCCGACCGTGGCTGTTTCGTTTGGGACTCCTTCCGCGACGAGTTCGTGCTCTACTCCCGCACGAGGTTCGCGACCGACGAAACCGTCGCCCGCGGCGGCCCAGGCTACTTCGGCCGCGCGATCGCTCGCTGCCACAGCCCGAACTTCAGCGATTGGTCCACCGGCGACGTGGTCATGGCCGCAGCAGCCGACGACCCGGACGGCACCGAGATCTACGGCATGGCAGCGTTTCCGTACGAAAGCCAGTGGGTCGCCTTGCCGCAAGTATTCCGGTCGCTGCCGGAGTTGGCCTACATCGATCTGTCGGTAGCGCACTCGCGGGACGGGATTCGCTGGACACGAGAGCCTGACCTCGTACTGCCCAACGGCGGGGTCGGCGAGTGGGACCGATTCAACCAGTGCGCGTCGACTCGGCCGGCTCGCGTGGCCGACGAACTCTGGGTGTACTATTCGGGCCGCACCTGCAGGCACACCAAGGAGTACCGACTGAGCGGCCTGACGGACAACGGGCCGCGCGAGACCGCCATCGGCCTGGCCACGCTGCGCCTGGACGGTTGGTGTTCGTACGAGGCGAGCTTCGACGGTGGAGAGATACTTTCCGAGCCGGTTATGCTGCCGGATGGCGCGCTGCACGTGAATGCGGCCTCGGCGTGGGGCCGGGTCGAGGTGGCAGCGATCCCGGTCAGTGGTGCCGAAGACGAGGCCGTGTTGTCGGAACCGGTAGTGGGCGACGGCGTGGCGCTGCCGGTCCGGTGGCAGGACGAGGCCGCGTTCGACGCGGCCCGCAAGAAGCCGGTGCGGTTGCGATTCCGCCTCGAGAACGCTCTGTTGTATTCGTGGAAGGTCGAGTGAAGCCAGCGAACGGAGGCGCGATGGCAAGGCAGCGCGATGAACGCCCGAACGTTCTGATCGTCATGTCGGATCAGCATAGCAGGCACCAACTCGGATCGTACGGCGACCCTCTCGTGCGCACTCCCAACCTCGATGCCCTGGCCGAGCGAGGCATGCGGTTCGAGAACTCGTATTGCCCCGCGCCGCTCTGCGTGCCAAGTAGGATGTCGTTCATGACCGCGCGCACGCCATCGGCCAACCGCGCGTGGAGCAACCGGCACACGCTCTCATCCGGCATCCCGACATGGGCGCACGCGCTGGGCGCTGCGGGATACGAGACAGCGCTCGTGGGCAGGATGCACTTCGTCGGCCCCGACCAACGACACGGATTCGAGAAGCGTCCACTGGGCGAGTACTTCGCCGGATATGCCGGCGCTCCTCGCCTGGGCGAGCCGCTGTTCGACCCGATACCCGCCTCAACGTCGGGCCAGACGCGCGTTGCCGTCGAGTGCGCCGGATGGGGCAGGACGACGTATCAGTCATTCGACGAGCGCGTCACCAATGCAGCGTGCGACTATCTCAAGCGAAAGGCCGAATCCGGCGACGAGCGACCGTTCGCCGCGGTTGTCGGCTACGTTCTGCCGCATTGCCCGTTCTTCACGCCGAAGCATCTGTTCGACTACTACTACGAGCGCGTGGACGTGCCGCAGCCGACGGACGAGGAGACACGCCTTCAGCCGGAGCCGATCGCTCAGTTCCGGAGCCACCGCGACATAGCCGGTCCGCTCCCCGACGACCGAATCCGCATCGCCAGGGCTGCGTACTACGGCATGTGCGAAGTTGTCGACGGGCTGGTCGGCCGAGTCGTTGGCGCGCTTGAGGAGAGCGGATTCGCCGAGAACACGTTGGTCGTCTACACCAGCGATCACGGCGAGGCGGCAGGCGAGCATGGCTGCTGGTGGAAGAGCAACTTCTACGAAGACTCCGTCGGCGTTCCGCTGATCGCCTCGTTGCCTGGAACGGTGCGCGAGGGCGTATCGAGCCCCATCGTGTGCAATCTGATGGACATCGGTCCTACTCTGGCCGAGATGGCGGCCTGCGACCCGATGCCGAACGTCGACGG
>CAZSJP010000360.1:0-5551 GCA_964606675.1 uncultured bacterium | reverse complement strand
GGTCGGGTAGGGGACAGGGTGTGCCTGATCGGCAACGTCAACTGCGGGCTGCTGCAAACCGGGACGGACGAGGAGGTTCGCGAGGACGTTCTGCGCTCTCTGCGCGACGGGATGCCTGGCGGGGGGTACATATTCGCGACGTCGAACTGCGCGTTCGCGGGCCTGCCGCTTGAGCGGTACGAGATGATGATGGAGCTTAGACGACAGTACGGTAGATACGACACGGCGTAGGAGTGCCGTGGCGCCGTGCCGGCTCTGGCGTGGTCTGGATGCCGCGGCGCTCAGGCGCCGTTTGGTACTTCGATGGGCGGGACGTCGGTGCACCGGTAGATCGTGCCGGCCTCGGCCCATCCGGCGAATCCCTTGATGTCCTGCTGGTACCAGTTGTCCGCGTAGTGCATGAGGTACATCTTCGACTTCACGCCTTTCGGCATCGTCTCAAGATCGCTGAGAGGCGTATGTACCGATCCTTCGAAGAACTGCACGTCGTGGAAGATCGCTTCCGATTTGTCGGCGTAGTTCAGTATCATGTCCGGGTCGAACCTGGTGTCGCCGGTTATGAGCAGTCGGTTGTCCACGAAAATGCCGAACGAGACGAAGGATTCCTCCCAGCTCGTCGACTGCTCCGGAATGTGCTTGGTCCGGAACATCTCGATGTGGATGCCACCGTAGTCGACCTCGAACGTTTCCCGGAAGCTCTTCGCCTTCCACTTCGGTCGGATGACGTCGAAGAAATCCGCGAACGACAACCGGGCCTCTGTCGCGATGTTTTCCTCATTCCACTGCAAGCCGCCCATCAACGAGTGTTCCCACAGGATTCGCTCGTAGTCCTCCGCGACGATCATCTTCATCTTCGGCTTATCCATGAACCGGGTGCCGACGTACCTGTTCATCAGCGCGAGGCACTCGAAGCCGCCGATGTGATCGGCGTGGCTGTGCGTCGGCATGACGACCTCGATGTCGGTGGGCTGCAAGCCGGCGACCTGCATGAGGGCCTTCGGGCCGGTTGCGCCGAAATCTACCATGATGTGGGTATCGCCCTTGAGAAGCAGGAAATTGGTGTTGTTGAGCGTGGTGGCGAACGCCGACCCGACCCCGATGAAGAACACTTCGAGGCCGTCCCCTCGGTTCTTGAGATCCAGCTTGTGCCCGGCTTCGTGCGCGATTGTTCTCATCGCCCGCTCCTCTCGTCGGTCAGATTGTCGGCGCGCCGCTGCACTCTGGGTGTCGATAGCGCCACGCCGGTCCCGTAGTAATAGTCCCTGATGACAGACCCCTTGTCAATCGCCGCCTCGACCACGCGCGACGCGCATACGGGAGTTACGTTCATCGCACGATAGCGACCTTGCCTATGCGCTTGCGGCCGGCGGCTTCGGCAACGTACACGTACACTCCCGAAGCCATCCCGGTGCCGGCCATGTTTCTGCCGTTCCACTCCACGCCGCCGGTGGCGATGTCCTCGGCCAGGAAGACCAGTTCGCCGGTCAGCGTGTAGACCCGCAGACTGGTTCCGACCGGTACTCCGCCGAACCTCATCGAACCGTGCGCCGAACGCTCGAATGGCTGGGGGTACACGGTCATGCTGTCGAGCCCGGCCGGCGGGTCGAAACGGAAAATGGAATACTCGGTGAGTCGGTTGCCATCGGCGGTGAGCAAGCCGTCCACGTAGACGAAGTAGCTCGTGCCCCAAGGCCCGATGGGCGTCTCATCGGCCAACGTGAGGTCGACCGATGTCCCGCGAACGACGTATCCGCTGAGCTGTAGCGCCGGTTCGACTCGGATCGCGTCGGCGGCGTGGCCCGAGTCGGCTATCTGCACGTCGAAGCGGAGCCGAACGTCCCCTGAGTCGGCGGCTGCGGTGCCGTCGAGAAGCTCGACGCGCGTCAGATGGCCGGTGAACGGGCGGTCTCCGTAGGGCGTCCAAGTGCCCTCAAGCACATTGTGAGTCGTGTCGCCGGGCGACGTGAATATCGCGATGCTGTACTCATCCGACCACGGACCGACAGGCGTCGCCGGGTCCAGCGTCACGGATATCACGTTGTCCGCGATGCCCGGCTCGACCCCGACGACTACCGCTCCGGGCATCACTCGCACGTCTCCCGCCGCAAGCTCCGACAGGTCGAGTGGCCGCGTCGTGACGACCCACAGCTCTGTGAGCGATCGTTGCAGCACGGCAACTATCTTCGTGGGAGCGCTCGAGGATAGGACGGCGCCGCCGACTACCGCCGCTGCCGGTTCGTGTCGTCCGTCGGCGATGGGCAAGCTCCGGAAGACAAGCACGAACGACGCGTCCGGATTCAGTGGCGAGGAGAGTTCGACCTCGACGGTGCGGTCGTTGGCTGCCGAGACGGCCTGCACCGCAGGTCCGCCGACCAACTCCACTACGGTGGTCGGCACGTCCCTGATCGACAGCGCGTGCGTAAAGCCAGCGATGAGAGTGTTTGCGCTCGCGGCCAGCACGTAGTCGATGCCGAACGAGGTCCGGGATATGTCGGGCACCAGATCGACCACGGTGGTGCGTTCCGCCCCGCCCGTATCGCGAACGGCCACGGAAAGCCGCCACCCGTCGGCCCAGTCGATACCGGCGAAGCTGAGGAGCACCCGCCTCGCGTCGCGGTCGACGATAGTCGACGACGGGATCACCCGTCTTCCGGGCACGATGAGGGCGAAAGACGACCCGGAGGCGTAGCGGCTGTCGAGCGGCCGGTCGAACTCCAGCATGGCCAGTTGGGCACTCACTCTGTTTGCCGACAGAACATATGGGCCGCGACGGGGTGCAACCGTGATCGGGTCCCCCAGCGGCCCCACGATGCCATCGGGGCCAACTGCGATGCTCTGCGCCGCGACGGTTACCTGCGACCCTTCGGGGAGGTTGTCGAATGCTACCGGCGACTCCGCGTTGTCGACCGCGATCGTCAGACTGTCGGGGTCTGACCCCGCCCACAGGCGGTAGCGCAGACCCGGGAGCATGTCCCACGAAGCGACGACCGAGACCGAATCGCGCGGTCTCAGAGTAAGTTCGGTCGGAGGGGGCGGAGCAACCGCCGATAGGGGGCGGCGCGCGACGATCGTCCGTCCGGCTGCGCGGTAGACCAGATCGGAAACGCCGTCGAGGTCCACGTCGCCCACTACAGGTTGACATTCACGCCCCGTGTCGGCGTACCACACCATACCGTCAGCATCGGTGACGCTCGGGACTATCACGTACATCCGAGGCGCGAACGCCACGACGAGAGCAGTCCGGCCATCGGGACCGACAGGTCCCGCTGCCATCCCGACGCCGTCCGTTGGCGGGTCGGCGAACTCGCGCACGAGCAACGGGTCCGGCCCGTCGCCATACACCTCCAACGAGTAGTGGCGAGCATCGATCTCGTATTTGTCCCGCTCGACGAACCTCAACACGGCGAAATTGTCCTTGCCATCTCCCGAGAGGTCCGCACCGCCCCATACGCGCGTCGCGTCTCCGTCGCCATGGATGACCTCGGGCGCGGCGAAGCTGTTGTCGCCGAGTGAGTGGAACAGCATCACCTCGCCGCCTGCTGTGCCGACGACCACCGTCATGCGGCCGTCGCCATCGAGGTCGCAATCGGCGCGGCCGATGCCGAGGCGCCCGTCGGGCAGTTCCTCAGGGACCGCCAACTCGGCGACCTGCGCCAGTTGGTCCAGTTGCCCAACGCCCGGCGCTTCGTAGACGTAGAGCGATTTCCGGCTGACCTCATCCAGGACGGTGAGATCGGCCTTTCCATCGCTGTCGATGTCGCCCAGCGTCGGCGCCAGAATGTTGAAGGTCCTCCACGCGACCCTCGTTGGGGCCGACGTCCGCGTCGTCTGCTCGGCCACGACGACGAAGAACGGGTCGCCGGGGCGGTCTATACCGATCAGTTCCATCAACCCATCGGCGTCCAGATCGCCGACGGCCACGGGGCGCATCGGTACCGGCGACTCGAATTGCAGCGACGCATCGCCAGTGGGGGCGATCTCGTAGAAGGAGACGGTGTCGTATGGAAAGCGCGTCGCCAGCTTGACGGCGACCTCGGGATGCCCGTCTCGGTCGAAGTCGGAGAGGCCCGGCATGAGAATGCCGCTAGGCGCGGCCGTGTGCAGGTCGTAGCCCGAACGAGGCACCGACAGCCTCTCTGGCGTGAAGTGGACGTCCGCCCCCGATGCCCATAGACCTGCCGCGTCGAGCGCTCGGACGCGGGCCACGACGGGGCCATCGCCCGTGAGCGCGGATGGGAAGCGTTCGATGTGGAACCGGCCGTCGACGTTCACCGGCAATTCGACGTCGGCCGGCCCCTCGGCCGAGGTACCCCGCCATATGTCGACCGACCCCACGGTCAGGTCGGCGGTCTCCCACTCCAGCATCGCCACCTGTCGCGATTGGCTCCAACGCCGGCGGATCGCAAGTGGATGGACGAACTCGGGGGCTGTATGGTCGATCGTCACGACCGTGCGATCCTCCCGTGTTCGTCCGAGGCCGTCGGTGACGACCAGCCGCCAGACGTAGCTCGTCTCCGGCAGTGCGCTCGTCGATTCGAGGCCCCCGATCGTCGACGACGGCTCTGACTGCGTACCGACGTCTATTGTCGTCCAGTACTCGGCGTTTCTGCCCATACCGTAGCCGAGCGTCCATGCCACCGGCGGCACACCGGCGACTGCTATGGACCATTCGAGCGCCGTGTCCGCGCCGGCCCGTCGCGCGGGAGCGACTATCTCGGCTGTCGGGCCTGTAGTTGCGCGCAGTAGAGTCGGCAGGTCGAGTCGCCCTGTACCATACTCGGCGTCCCAGCCAGGCGGCCCAAGGTCGAGTACGCCCGCTCTGATAGTAGAGCGCACCTGCCGCGGCGTCAGGCCTGGAGCCAGGCCCAGCAGAGTCGCGGCAGCGCCAGCCACGTGCGGGGCCGAGAAAGACGTGCCGGCGTTGTGGGCGTAGACCCCGTTCAGCCTTGCCGTGAAAATCCTCGACCCCGGCGCCACGAGATCGAGGTTCTCGCCATAGCTCGAGAACGTGGCTCTCACCTCGTCCGAGGCCGTCGCCCCGACGGCGATCACTTCGTCGTAGGCGGCAGGATACAGTATGCTGTCTTCGTTCTCGTTGCCTGCCGATGCGACGAGCACCACGCCGTTGGCTTCGGCGTACGACGTCACGTCGCGCATGAGCGGCGATGAGACCACGTCGCCGAAACTCATGTTGATAACGTCGGCGTCGTTCTCGACGGCGTACACGAAGGCCGCAGCGATATCGTCCTCTTCGAGGAAGCCGCCGCCGAAATCCAGCTCCGCGCCGGCACGAAGCGCCATCACCTTCGCGGTCGGTGCAACTCCGGCGACACCGATGCCGTCATCTATGCCCGCGGCGACGATGGCGGCAACGCCCGTTCCGTGGCCCGCCCCGTCCATCGGGTCGTTGTCGCGGTCCAGGTAATCGCCAGTGCCCGGAAGATCCGGCGAGTCGGTGAAATCCCAGCCGATGGTATCGTCGACATAGCCGTTGCCGTCGTCATCGACGCCTGCTATGCCCACGACTTCGGCGACGTTGCGCCATACGCGC
>CAZSJP010000359.1:0-5554 GCA_964606675.1 uncultured bacterium | reverse complement strand
CGCGACGATCGACGGGCGACGGCTCGGGCAGGTCGCCGAGGCATTGGTCGATCTTCGCCCCGACTCCGACTGGGCGACCCGGGGCGAGGTGCGCCGAACGAGCATGGCGGACGAGTAGCCTCGGCGGGTCAGCTCTGCCGCAACCGAATCACCTCACCAAGGCGCGGGATGTGGACCGACAGGTCCGCTCGCTGCTTCTGAGCCGCCGTGACGACCTCCCACGGGTCCATCTGCACGTTGCGCCAGATGTCCCAGTGCTTGGGGATCAGCGTCCGCGCGCCGAGGTCGAGCGCGGCATGAACCACTTCGTCTGCGTCCATGTAGATCACGCTCCCGTCCTCGGGTATCGGACCAGCCACGCTGAGCGTCGCAACGTCCACGGCGGCCGATCGCTCGATAGCCGCGAAACAGTCGCCGTACATCGAATCGCCACCGTCGAAGAGCGACGGGCCGTTACGGACCGACACCAGCCACCCGAGCGACGTCGCGTCGGCGAAGTCGTTGATCTTGCGGGCCTTGACAGTCATGTCACCGAACGGGAACTCGTCGCCGTCGACCGCTTCGGTCACCCGGTCGGCGGGTAGCCCGAATCCGAGCATCTTGTGCGCCGACGACTCCGGCCCGATGAAGCGCGCGCTCGTGTTGGCCGCGATGGGCGTCAGAGTGTCTCCGTGACAATGGTCGTCGTGGTCGTGTGTGGAGAAGACTGCATCGACGTCGGCGAGGTCCGCCGGGTCGTACGCCACGGCCACCATCCTGAGCCACGTACCACTATCGGGCGAGCCGGTGTAGGGGTCGATGTATATCGTCGCCCCGGCCGAACGCAGAGCCAGCGACGGTCCGCCGAGTGGCCACACCCACAACTCGCCGCTCGGCACTTCGGCACCCTCGATCTCGTCGACAAGCACCCTACCCCACTGAGACACTGACATGGCTCTCTCCTGGATCTCGACGCCGGTCCATCACGCCGAGCGCGTCAGACGCGGTAGATGCCCAGCCCCGAATCGACGACGCGGCGGGTCGTGAGGTGATCGACCCGTTCGGCGCCTCCGGCTTCGGCACTGTCGGCCGACGCGGTGTTCTTGAAGGCGATCTTCACCTCCATCGGCAGGTCGACTTTGTATGGTTTCGCCGTCCCGATGAGCGACAGCGAGCGTTTCGCGCCGTCGTAGATCGCCTGACGCGCGTCGGCCGGCGCGAGGCAGAGGCCCCGCGTTGGGCTGCATCCCTCTTTGACGGCTACCGTCTCGACTTCGCCGCATAGTTCCCGCACCTCTTCGGTCGCCGCCAGGTCGCCCGAAAGGAAGACCACGGGCAGATCGTGGTGGCCGGCGGCGATGGAGAACTGGCCGATCTCGCCTATCTCCAGTCCGTTCGCCCACAGCCCGAGCCACGTTTCCGACGACTGCGTGTGCGGCCATATCGCGCGCTCGGTGCCGGCTTTCGAGTGCTGCCCGACGAAGCCGACCGCGTCGAAGGAGTCGTCCAGGAACGGTAGTGGCTGTGGGCTGCCTCGGCCGGAGACGTACTCGGCGCCTCCGGGCAGGTCTTCCATCACGAGATTGCCGCCACCACCGTGGCCGTCCAGCACCACGACCCGCGTCGCACCCCCCGCTCTCAGGCCCTCGACCGCCGCGGCGACGTCGTGCGTGAGCATCTTCCTGCCGAAAGCGAAACGCTGGCCGTCCGGCATGAACTCCTCGGGCACAGTCACGCCGGTGGCGCCTTCCATATCCGTGCAGAGATAGACACGCATGTCGCAACTCCCATTTGCCAGGCGCGTTCGATGGGTACAACCTGGGATCGATGTGCCATACAGTAGTATATTGAACAGGTCGAGGCATGCGCTTTTTCGCTCGCGCGGTCGTCGCGCGACAAGAGCGATTCAGGCATGGCAAGATGAAGTCTAGCCCCGCCGGACGTCCACGCCAACGGCGAGGGCAGCGGTGCCGGCGTGGGACGACATCCGCAGTAGCAGGGGTTGGCCGCAGGAAGGCGCTTCGATGTTCCGTCGATGGACAATACTCGTTGTCGCGACAGCCGTGTTCGCGGCGTGGTCGAGCAGCCACGGCGCCGTGATCGTCACCACCCTCGGTGAGCAGATCGTGTGTGAGATCGTCGAGGAGAGCCCGACGTATTTCGTCGTGGACCACAACGGATACCGGCGGTACGTCCTGAAGTCGCAGATCCGCTTGATCGACAGGGGCTCCGACGAGATGCTCGGCCGCGGGCGCAAGCATCGGATGTACGTTGCGGCGTGGGGATCGTACTATCTGACAGGCAACGACATCGAGTCCGGCCCCAACTCCGGGCGGCTGACCCTGGGCTATCCGTTGGGCAATCTAGTCGTGCTGGAGGCCGGTTTCCACGTTGGTAAGAGCTCAGTGAAGCCGGCAGCCGGAGTTGCCAAGATGTATCCGGGCGATATAGAATGGGCCGGCGCGACCCTCGGGGTGCTCTGGGAGGTCCAGAAGTGGCCGATCAGGCCGCACCTGGAAATATCCCTCGGCTACTTCCGGCTGGACCACACGGTGGCCGCAGCCGAGATTGCGCGATGGAGGCTCTTCTTTGAAACGTACGGCGGCCTGGAGCCGGACGCGTATTTCAACGTCACGGAGAAGATGGATCCCGGCATCGGAATCGTGATGGGCGCCGGGGCCGCGTATCCTTTCTGGGGCCGGTTCGGAATCTCCTTCCGTACGTCGCTAATCGTGCTGAACACCGGTTTCGACCGCACTTACGACTTTGGCGACGGCGGCTCCCCGTCCAACAGCGGTCTGCTCCTTCACATGATGCAGGCGAATCTCGGGTTCCAGATATACCTGTGACGGCGACGATCGTCCCGCATCGTGGCCTGCTAGAAGTACCACGCCACGATGCCGTAGTACATGTCCGAAGCGCTGCCGAACTCGCTTGCAGCTCCGCCCGTGAACAGCTGTGCGCCGGCCTTGAGGAGAAGGCTCGCAGTAACCGAGTATTCCGCTAGAGGCTGAATCAGGCGGCTTCCGTCGTTGAGGTTCGCGATGGTCGCGCCGACAACGGTGAGCAACGGCGTCACCAGCACACGAACCGACCCGGCGACGTAGTGCATTCCCACGCTGATCCGCTGCCCACCGGCCAATCCGAGCCAATCGTACGCGTACTTGTCGGTCGTTCCCGATCCGTCGAAGTAGTACTCGCCACCGACGGTAAGGTTCTGCCACGCGAAGCCGTACTCGGCACCAACCGTGGCGCGCAGAAAGTCGCCGGTCTGCCTGGGCCGACCGAGCCACCGGCCGAAGGGACATACGGTGGTCGTACAGGGCGGCGAGGGATATCCTGCACGCACGAGGCCGCCACGCGTGTAGAGTACCTCACCGGTGACGCCGGCTCCCTCGATGGCGCCGGACGTCGATGCGCCGGCGACGTTGGCTCCGTCGAAGCGCCCTGCGATGGCGGAGATATCCCAGTCGCCCATGCTCGACCGCATCCGGCCGCCGATTCTCGGGTCGTTCCATCCCTTCCGAGGCGAGTAGATCGCTTCGACGTTCGACACCGTTCCCCACGGCAAAGACACTTTTGCCGCATCTATGCCGACGCGCTCCTCCTTGTCTATCTCAGATGGCGCGAACGGGGCGAACTTGTCCAACGGGCTGAAGTAGTTCGAGACGCCCCAAGCGATGCGCTGCCGGCCCAGCGTCACGACGAAGCGCGGCGAGTACCACTGCGCGTACGCACGGTCCAGTGCGTGCGTAGCGAACAGGTTGCCGCGATCCGCGATCACTCCGGTGAGGTCGAGCAGTTCGCGGTGCGCCGTCTGCGCCGACTTTATGGCGACGTACGCAGGCTCGCCCAGCATCGACCCGAACGACAACTTCGCTTCATAGTCGGCCACGAGGGTGAGGCTCTCAGACGCGAACCATCGCAGCTTGAGCCTGCCGCGCGTGACCGCGAGCCACTCGTCGTCGCCGGCCGCCGGCTGCATCAGCGCGGGGTATTCCTTGACGTAGCCCCGCAGATCGTAGTCGAGCGCGACCGATAGCCGGCACAGCCCGAGAATGATCGCGGCCGGCAGCAACCGGGGTGTTCGAGCCGAGAAGATCATCGCCGATTTCGTCCCTCATCGCGTATCGCCGCAAACTGCGATCTCGTCGCCAATGTCATGTCGCCGGGGGGGCGCCCTCGGTCAGTCTAGTCTCCGGCAGACCCCGTGACCGAAATATGGCGACGCGACACCCCGATGGCCAGGCGTCGTGCGTCGTGCGCTAACGCGCACGTTGGGAGATTCCTTCGGAATCTCCGGGTCGTTGTGGTATGGGCCGCGCTGGGGCGTCGTGCGTCGTGCGCTGCCGCGCACGTTGGGAGTTCCCTTCGGGAACTCCGGGGGCGTTGTCCGCACAGCAGGGGCACGGTGTGTCTTGCCCTGCCGCGTTCAGGGGCGGAGCGGGGTCTCAGACCGCTGGGCCGCTGCACGCATCCAGCCAGCCGTCCATAGTGAGATCGGCGCCGCCCACCTCCTGCGGCCTCAACACCGCGAGCAGGGCGCGGTCGATCGGCTTCAGCTTCAGATCGGGCAGCATCGCGCCGCGATAGTGCAGTTCGGTGCCGTACAGGGGCTCCAGCTCAACGCCGTGGCGGTCGCACCATGTGCCGTAGTGAAGCTCGGGCAGCGCGGCAATCGCCTCTGAGGTCATATTCGTTGTGCCGAGTCGTTCATTGATGAAGCGCAGCGCTCGCTTGTTCCCGTGGTAGGGTCGGTGGCCGCCACCGGGGCAGAACCAGGTCTGCAAGCGCTCGTCGGACGGGTCGAGCGCCCTGAAATGCGCTACCGTGTCACGCCAGACCTCGCCGCTACTGTCCTGATCGATGACTACATCGGCATCGCCGTTCATCACCAGCGACACGCCGTTCACAGTGCCCAACCGCAGGAACTCCTCCCACTCGCAGACCGCGCGCAGCTTCTGGTACGGCACGCGGGTGCAATGCTTGCCGTGCCGCGAGCAGAGGAAGTCCGAGAAGGCCCACCCGGAGACGATAGTCAGGCGCAGTCGCGGTTCGAGCGCGAACAGCCAACCGGCCACCGCTCCGCCGAGCGAGTTGCCGGCTACGCCCAACCGATCCGTGTCGACCCAGCCCAGCGTCTCCAGGAAATCAAGTGACCGCATGGCGTCGAAGACGAACTTGCCCATGACCGAGCGGCCGGCCATTTCGCAGCGATAGGCGATGTCCCGGGCATCGTGAGCCCGCGTTCCCACCCCCCCTCGTGATGGCGTTCCTCCTCGCCGAGCGGATCGGCCGCCAGGCAGGCGATGCCGGCGCGGGCATATGTGCGCGCCAGGTAGGTCATGTGCGGCACGCCTTTGCTGTCGCCATGCCCGCACGTCATGACGATTGCCGGGATTGGCTCGGTCATCTGCCGCGGGCGGTAGAGGTTCAGCGGGATACGAGACCCAAGCTCGGCGGCGAACAGCCATTTCTCGACCACTACTTCACCAAGATCGATCTCGCCGCGCTTCTCCGGCGCTGGATCGCAGCGCGATTCCGGAATACCAAGCAGGCGGCTCAGGGTCGCGCT